>NZ_BRCD01000013.1:0-99684 GCF_023707945.1 Sporosarcina sp. NCCP-2331 | reverse complement strand
TTAGAAATTGTCATATTAAACTGTCTCTGCGACATATTGATTGGGTGTGGACTTATTATGGAGGAATTCAAGACGGCAACTCGTTGGAAATTGGATAATCTGCAATGTGGTTTCAATTTAGACAAATATAATTTTTATTTGGGTGGAATGAATGATAAGTTGATAGAACTCGAAAGTTATTCAGAAACAAACATCTTATCTGAAAGTGATTTAGTAATAATTTCTCAACTAATACAACAAATTGACTCAGCCGAATCTTTTTATCATTGCTTACTTACAGAGGATGTTGAGCCATCTTATCTGAGTTCATTAAACGAAACGATCTCAACGTTGAAAAAGCAAGTTTATTCAATACTGTCCAATTTGCAGGGGAATCTACATAGTATGAGTGAACCGCTATACGTAGAATGGGCAAAAGATGTTAAACAGACGGATTTTCTTACCGAATTATTAGACTATGCAAAAGTAGAAGATAAGATTTCAGAACCTTCCACAGTAGGCAGTCTGGAAGCTCATTACCTGCAAGTTAGAGATAGCTTAAGAATAAAATTTGATTACTTGAACGAAATGAAAGAACTGACTTTTGGAGAAGCAATCGATCTAGCCATGTCGCATCCTGCGCAATCTTATCGGACTCTTATATTCCAGGAACTTAACAAAACTCTTGAAGAACAGGCGAACAGCTTTGCTTCGATTTATAATCAAATGGTGGGACTGCGACTTCATGAAGCTCAGATAAAAAAAGTAAATTGCCTTGATGAATCGTTAATTTTAAATGGAATTTCTAAACAAACACTGGATGTAGTGTGGGAGACTATAGATTCAAATTTACATGCGCTCTCCAAATATTTTAACGTAAAGTCAAATAAAGCTACCAATGAAAGACTTGATTGGCATGAATTCATGTCTCCATCTCCTAATGATCCTGCACAACTGACTTTCGATCAAGCTGTTGATGCAATTACAAAGTCTCTTGAAAGTATCGACAGCAATATGAGTGAGTTTGTTAAGGATGCAGTTGCTAACGGATGGGTGGATGCAGAACCACGTATAACAAAGCAATCTGGGGGATTTTGTGTTCCATTCATTTCAGAAGGAGAGTCTAGAATCTCCTTGAATTTCGATAATAAAATTAACAGCGCAAGGATACTGGCACATGAATTTGGCCATGCCTGGCACTTTAAACAAATGTCGGTTGTTCCTTCCCTTCGTTTTTTAGAAGATACGTTAGAAATGACAGTAGCAGAAACGTCCTCCATTTTCTTTGAAACTGTATGTATTGATTATCTCATACAAAATACTAGTGATATTTCAATCAAAAAATCAATCCTGGGGGAGAAGATTGAGCGAAGTTTAACTTATTTGATGTCCATAAAAGGTGCTTTTTCTTTTGAGGAAAGATTTTATGAATGCAGAAAGTCTGGTCTGTTAGATGCAGAACAGATAGAAGAACTTTCATTACGGTGTCAGAATGAAGCTTATGGAGGTAATTTACGTAATTATGAGCCTTTCGTGTGGATTAAGTATGGACAGTTCTATCAAGCGAATACTCCGTTCTATAACTATCCCTATACCATTGGCTTCTTATTAAGTTTAGGACTTTTAGATTCGGCTAAGAAAGATCAACAATTTGACCGCAAGTTTCAAAGCTTTCTGAGTGAAACCAGAACGGTACCCTTAGAACAATTAATGAAGAAGCATTTCCAAATTGATCTGTCACAGCGAAGCTTTTGGCAGCAATCATTACAGAAAATAATACAGGATATAGAGCTGTTTCAGGAATTAACAGTCTCGTAATGTAATGATGAGTAGAGAAGAGGAGATGATGGAGGAATGGCAAATTGTAAATATTTTTCCAGTCGAGGATTATTTTATGAGAGCTTTAAAAGAGCTTGAAATTGAGGGGGGGGATCATCCCTGCCCATATGACACACGGTTGGCACTCCCTTTGAATAAAGGAAGGCAGACTAAGTACGCCGCTTCCTGCGGCAACGTCTGCATGACTCACTTCGTGTGAGCCCGTGTTTACATGGTGACATACAAAGCAATGAACATGTTATTCCAATTTGGGATGTTCCTCGTAGCAATGGCAACAGCCATTGTAGTGATGATTGCTCTATTCATCAACAGAAAAAAGTAACCACCCTCCGCTACTGCCCAGTAAGCTGAGTGGTTACTCTTTGGTAACACCTTATGTTTTTAACTGGTCAACCGCACTTCATGCGGATGTCAGCTACATTGACTGGGTGTTGACGCACCCGGTCTTTTTTAGTATATGCTCAGTTTACCACAATTATGTAGAGAGTACACATATATTACGAATCAGAAGCATAGGGCACGCTGGAAACTTTCGGTACTAGAGGAACTGAAAAAGCATTTATTATATTAACAGTGTGGAATAGGGGAAATGCCATGATTCAAGATCTGTCGCATAGTACGTATATCACATTATATGATTATGAGAATGTGGATGTCGTTTTCAGATTCATGAATGGTAATCTGAATGAAATAAAAGTCACAATGAAAAGAGATTCTTCCTATGCACATCCAAATGCAAGAGTCATACTGGGAACCTCAACATACCAAATTTTTAGTGAAAATTCAGGACTGAGAGTTGAACGGTACAATTTTATCGGCAATTATAAAGAAGAGTTTTGGTGTAAAGATTTGATTATGGAACATCCGGAAGATTTTGCAGGAAGTAATTTATTTTTAACGAATTGTGATTCAGACCAATATAGAATTTTTCTTGGTATAGCGGCCTAATGAAACTGAGAGATTTACTTGAATAAAACGCTGTAATATGTAGATATCATTTACAAAATAACGATAGTGAAACGATTAGGTTAAAAACTTAAAAATACTGTTCCGTCTCACTATCGCAAGTATACTCCATAATGATATATAACTTCCTATAATTTATATTATGTTCGGGGCGTTCCTTGATCGATATATTTCAAACGCTCTTCATTGGCCTCTCATACCGCTATTCAATACGATTCTTATGATCTTTTGTTTTCAATTCATCAAAATTGATATGACCTACACTGTATTCAATCACATCGTTAATAAACAGCTTATGGTTTTTCGCCAGTTGCTTGACCGATTCGAGCAACTCCTGATCGTATGTTGTTTTATATTGCACACGATCTTTCGGGCGCAAGTTTTTATCATACGTAACAAGTCCTTGCTCTAAAACGTTTCGTAAACCATTTTCCAATAAATAATTGCTGTATGTATAATATTCTTCGGATAAATCCTCTAATTGCTGTAAAATCTCCTGACTGATATTTGTACGGAATTTGATTCTTGTTTCGTCTGTTGTCTGAACCATTTTACCGTTTACTAATTTCCACATAATGATTCCTCCTTGCATACGTAATAAACCCGTGAATCACCGCTCACGGATTTATCTTCTGCAGCCGATCTGTTTGCTGCAGTTCGCCGACATTCTTCGCGCCGACCGCAAACATCGCCATCCGCAGTTCTAATTCTCTAACTTCCATTGTCTGTAAAACGCTTTCTGCAGAGATGGTAGCCTGTTCTAAAATAGCTCTGCCGAATCCTGCGAAATCTGCACCCAGTGCGATACATTTTGCCGCATCGACACCTGTATGCAATCCACCGCTCGCAATAAGCGTTTTTTCATTCATAACGGGTTTGACTGACTCTATAGAAATAGTAGTCGGTATACCCCACTCACTGAACGCGGCTGCTGCTTGCTGTTTAATCGGATCGGTTCGGTATTTCTCAACCTGACTCCACGACGTGCCCCCTGCTCCGGCAACATCAATGAATGAAATTCCGGCGTTTATCAGTTTTTCAGCAGTCGAACGGTCAATTCCCCAGCCTACTTCCTTCACTCCGACTGGAATCGATATATCATTGCAAAGTTTTTCGATTTTTGACAGTAAACCGTTGAAATCGATGTTTCCCTCAGGTTGAATAACTTCTTGCAGGATATTGAGGTGCAGAACCAGTGCATCTGCGCCGGTGTATTCGATAATCTTTCTGCATTCACGCTCAGTGAAACCGTAATTCAGCTGCACAGCTCCTAAATTCGCAATGATTGGAATCGTGGGAGCGTACTTTCTAAGATCGAATGATGGGCGGTAAGCCTCACTCTCAATTAATGCGCGTGTTGAACCCAGCGCCAGCGCCCAGCCTTTTTGCTCTGCAGCAAGCGCTAAGTTACGGTTAATTGATTCAGCAAAGTTGGCGCCGCCTGTCATAGAACTGATCAAAAATGGTGATTTACAGGGTTTTGAGAAGAAGTTTTGCTCTATATCTATGTCATCAAACGACAGTTCGGGTAATGCGTTATGTATAAAGTGATAGTTCTCTAAGCCCGTCGTGATGCTATGGCCGGTAACATGCTCGTCCAACACAATCTGGATATGCTCTGCTTTTCGATCATTCAGCTGCTTGCTCACTTTTTTAGCTCCTCTTCGGTTGATAAGTGGTACATTTTTAAAATTACTCAATAATCTTCTTCATTATCATAATGAAACTCCAAATTTTCATACAGATCAGACAATATATCGTGATACCCCCAGCCTGTACCTATACTGTCAGATACTACTTGGCGCAACCTTGAATGAAAAGCTTTATATAACTCTTCATTACTCTCACATGTCTTTATAACTTGAGCAAACATGTTTTCCATATTTGTATAAAAAGCTTCGTCGATATCGCCGTACGTTACCGTAAACTCCGTGCCGAGTTCAACAAAAAATAATTGAAGATCTGTAATTCTCATTCGATCATTTGTCAGTTTGGCAAATTCCCTGATCCGTTTCTTGACATCAGGCAAATGAAGTTTCAGAACACCTCTTCTTGTAAAAGAGAAATCTTTTTTCATTTGTGTTTTTTCCTGTATTAATAGCTCCTGTGCAGTTTCCTCGCCTTCAAATTGTAATGAAAAGAAAAGTTGTGCCTTTTCATCAATTTTATGAAGTTCCGCAATGAGCTGAATGATTTCATTCGAATCAAGTTGTTTTAAATGTTTCTTTAATTCGCTGATTGTTAATTTCATTGGAAGATCCCTCACTGCATACAGTTTAATTTCTCTCTTACAGTATACCTGTTTCACTATGGTTTAACAAAAACAAACAGCTCTGTTCCAATGAATCAGAGCTGTTTGTTTTTGTTATTTACAGACCAAGTCTCATCCGCAATCTTTCCCTGTTCCAAATAAATAATCCGGTCACCGAGTCTTTCTGCTTCATCCAGGTCATGTGTAACAATCATAAACGGAATTTTCCACATATCATGGAGCCGCAGAAGCTCATCTTGACATTGCTGCCTTGTTTCCTTATCGAGTGCCGACAGCGGTTCATCCAGCAATAATACAGACGGACGCGCAGCAAGTGCCCTCGCTAAACCGACGCGCTGTTTCTCGCCGCCTGATATTTGATGGGGATATTTCTGCAACAAATGTTCGATGCCCAGTACTTGCAGGAGCTGCTTAATCATCTCTTTGCTTTCGTTTCTCTGATTTTTCTTCACACCATACCAGATATTCTTCTCCACAGTCATATGCGGAAACAAGGCGTAATCCTGAAATAGATAACCGATTTTACGCTCTCTTGCGGGCATGGGCTTTTCATAGCTGTCGAAAAATATTCGTTCATTAGAAACAATCATGCCGCTGTCAGGGTGTACCAGTCCTGCGACGCTGTTTAAAATTGTCGTTTTCCCAGACCCTGATGGCCCGACCAGCACAAGTATTTCGTTGCCCATTTCAAATTCAATGTTCATCTCATAATGTGCGAGCTGTTTATGTATTCGTACGTTCAGCATATTGTTTCCTCCCTGTTGGTTAAGAACGTGTAAACCGGCGGATATTTCGTTTGCTCCACCAGTTGACCCATAAGATCAGACTAAATCCGAAAACAATAATTATGACGACCCAAAACGTCGCTTTTTCCATCTGACCGGATTCTACTGCGAAATAGATTGCCATCGGAATCGTATCTGTTTTACCCGGTATGTATCCTGCAAGCATTAAAGTGGCACCAAATTCACCCAGCCCTCGTGCGAATGAAAGAACCAGTCCTGCCAGCAGTCCTGGCCATGCAAGTGGAAAGACGACCGACCAAAACACTCTCCATTCTGAAGCCCCCATAGTCCGTGCAGCATTCGAAAGCCGTTCATCCAGGCTCTCAAATGCGGCGGCTGCACTTTGATACATGAGTGGAAATGACACGACGATCGAAGCAATTACCGCACCAATCCATGTAAAGACAATCTGGAAATCGAACCACTCCACTAACCAGCTGCCGATCCAGCCTTTCTTACCGAATAAAATGAGCAAACCAAAACCTACGACGGTAGGCGGCAGTACGAGCGGCAGCAAGAACAGGGCTTCTAAAACACTTTTACCGAAAAAATCACGCTTCGCCAGCAGATAAGCGATAAAAACGCCTGCCAGAAATACGAAGAAAGTGGAGATGGCAGCCACTTTCAACGACAACAGCAAAGGTGAATAGTCCATATCAAGCAAGCCCTCTCCCCCTTTTCCTCTTACTTAAATCCGAACTTCTGTAATGCTTTTTCACCTTCATCACTTGTCAGGAAATCCAGAAAGTCCTGTGCGGCTTCTGGATGTTTCGAAGCTTTGACAACCGCACCTGGATAAACAATCGGCGCATGCCACTCTGGGTCTGATTCAGCCAGTACCTTCACATCCCCTGAAACAAATGCGTCACTGGAGTACACCACGCCCAAATCAGCGTTGCCCATTTCAACATATGTCAAAACCTGGCGTACGTCAGATCCCATTACCAATTTAGTCTGCAAAGGCTCCCATAAATTCAAGTTTTCAAGGGTTTCCTTCGTGTAACGCCCTACAGGAACCGATTCAGGCTCACCAACTGCAAAATGATCAACGTCTGCCGGATCAATATCTTTAAATGAATCAATCCTAGAGTCAGAATCTTTATGTGCAATCAATACTAGCATATTTGAAGTGAAATTTTCTCTTGAACCGTCAAGAATCAATTCTTTGTCTTCCATATCATTCATGTCTTTCGAGCTGGCGGATAGAAAGACATCAGAAGGTGCCCCATTCTCGATGTTTGCGGCAAGCTTCCCCGAGCTTCCGAAATTATATGTCAGCTTAACTCCTTCATGCTGCTCTTCGTATGTAGATTTTAGATCTTCCAATGCATCAGTCAAACTGGCCGCAGCAGAAATTAAGAGTTCTGCTTCTTCAGGCTTCTCACTTTCCGAACATCCAACTAAAATAATCGACAAAATTGCAAATAAAGCTGTAAGTAAAAAACGCTTCATTTCACTGCTCCCCTCTTTTATCTACATATAACAAAACATATCTATTTATATCTAGTTATATCTAAAAATATCATATTATGCTTTCTTATACTTGTCAATTTTGCATTTTTGTTGGAAATGACGGAAGATAGTAAGGAGTGTTTATTGGGGGTTGAAAAATGAGCCACACAGAAAATAATATATCCTATACAACTGAAGAAATTGCACAGCTTTTAAAAGTTTCAAAGCTGACGGTTTATGACTTAATTAAAAAAGGCGAAATCCGAGCATACCGCGTCGGGCGTCAGATGCGCGTTGATGCCGTCGATTTATCTGCTTATAAGGAACGCTTGAAAAGCGGCGGTGAAATGATGCCGTCGCAGTCGGCTCCAGCTAAACCGATAGAGCAGCCTGCTGAGCCGGTTCGTGATCCATCTGTTATTATCAGCGGGCAAGATTTGAGCTTGGACATACTGGCAAGCTATATAGAAGAAGCGCATCTCGATTTTCGTCCTCTGCGTTCATTTGCAGGCAGTTTGAACAGCTTGATCAAAATGGTACAGGGAGAAGCCGATATCGTCAGCACGCATTTATTCGATGGCGAAACCGGCACTTATAATCTGCCGTACATCAACCGTCTGCTGACGGGACATTCCTACCTTGTCGTCAATCTGCTCGGCAGAACGGCCGGATTCTATGTGCAGAAAGGCAATCGTAAAAAGATCAGAAGCTGGGAAGACTTAGGACAGCCTGGACTTCGTATCATCAATCGGGAAAAAGGATCAGGGGCACGTGTGCTTCTTGATGAACAGCTGCAAATCGCAAACATTTCGCCGCGCACGCTGGCAGGTTATCATGACGAAGAACTGAATCATATGGCTGTGGCTGCTCAGGTCGCTTCCGGCAAGGCAGATGCGGGTGTGGGGATAGAAAAAACGTCCCGTCTGATCGATGTCGATTTTATTCCCCTCATTCAGGAGCAGTATGATCTGGTCATTTTAAAGACTGATGAAAATGAGAAACTAAGGGATTTTTTACTTGCCACTATACAGTCGTCAGAATTCCAGGTCAAAATCAGTGCAATCGGCGGCTATGATCTGTCGAAGACCGGTACGATTCTGTACGAAACTCCATAAAAAATAACCCGCCGATTACGTGCGGGTTATTCTCTCTCTTCTTCTAAATCCTTCTCTATTTCCTCCACCTCGTAATACATGTCCTCTTCTGTTTCAAATCGATTATAACGCAGTGTGAACAGATGGAACATGTGAGTGGCGACGACTTTCAGCAAGGCATATGTAGGAATCCCGAGTATGACACCTGCCACACCGAACAGTGATCCTGCCGTCAATAAAACAAAAAGAATGGTAATCGGATGAATATGCAGTGACTTCCCCATAATCTGTGGTGAAATAAACTTGCCTTCGACCACTTGTACAATTGTCCAGACGATTGCAAGCTTGACCAGCATGAATGGAGAAGTAACCACCGCAATAATAGCGGCTGGTGTAATTGCGATGACCGGACCTAAGTACGGCACAATGCTTGTAAACATCGCCAGAACCCCGAGCAGCAAGGCATATTTCATTTTGATAATGAGGAACCCGATGGAAACCATGATTCCAATGGCGATAGCTACTAAGATCTGGCCTTGAATATAAGCACTGATCTGCCTGTCAGCATCCCGGAAAATAATCATTGCATCGTTGCGCAGACGAGGCGGCAGCATGCGCAAAGTCACTTGAGGCAGCTTCTCTCCGTCCTTTAATAAGTAAAACAGAATCAGCGGAACCGTGAACAGTCCTAGAATAATGCCGGTTAAAGCAGAAATGAAAGAAGTGACACCGGAAGCAATCCCTCCGAGTGTTTCGGTAAAGAACTTTCCGATACTTTCAAAGCCGGAATCTAAAAATGTATTGACATTGAAGTTAAATCCTTCATAAATAGGAGCGAATAAAGAGTTACGGAAAAATGCATCCATATCCAAAATCAGCTGCTTAAAATACGAAGGGAACTCCTCGAATAGATTGATCGACTGTTCGCGCAAGAAAGGCAGCACGAGAAAAATCACCAAAGTCAGCAACCCGGCAGCTGCCAGGAAGATGATTAAGATTCCATAGACCCGCGGAATTCGCAGCCGTAACTCCAAAAAGCGAAGAATTGGCCGCATCAAGTAATAAAGAATGGTCGCGAGCACGACTGGCAGAACGACCGTCGAGAAAAAGACCCGGATCGGATAGAAAATGAACGATACTTGAGTAAAGATCAAGATAATCAGTCCGATGAACAGCAGACAGAGAAGTACAAATATAGTCGATTGCCCACCAAGAAATCCAACGATCGGTGATGTCGAACGTATAGACCAAAAATCCCTTAATGAATTCTTTTTGGGCGGCTGTCTCACAACCTCTCTCCTCCCTCCGAATGAACGGTTACCGTGCCGTTAGAAATGAACGGATTGCTTCCCTGTTTTTATCTAAATCAATTTCAATGACAGAACCCGCATGCTGATACGAACGGAACGAATAGCTGTCTTCTACCGGAATTCTTAATGTGTTAATGTCCAGTTTGCGTTTTGCTAACACCGTCAGTAATTTTGTCAGCTCTTCTTTCGACGTAAGATCAGTTGTAATGAAATTATCCAGCGCGCCGGCAACTTTTGGAGCCTTCAATAGAGTAGGGGCACTGAACAGCTCCCCTTTAATTGCCTGAATAACTTCCTGCTGGCGGTTCACCCTGCCGAAATCTCCTTCTGAATCGGCACGGAAACGGGCGTAGCCTAATAATTCTTTGCCATTCAGCCGCTGAACGCCCGGAGTCAGCGTGACCCCGATTTTCTCGGACATTTCTTGTTTAACATCTATTTCTAGGCCTTGTGGAAAGGTAATATCCATTATTGATTCGAAGTTATCGAAATCCACTACGGCATAATGATGAATCGGAATATTGAACATGCCGGTTATCGTTTCTTTCGCTGTCTGTACTCCGCCCAGATAATAAGCAGTATTTAATTTATAGGATTGGTACCCTGGAATCTGTGCATAAATATCCCGCATAAACGAAATGAGATTTGCAGTTCCATGGGTCTGATCCCACGACAGCACCATCATCGTATCAGTTCGGTACTTGCCCGACCCGTCGTTATCTATGCCCAGCAGCAAATAATTTTCTGTTGTAGGGTCTTGTGGATTCAATAAATCACCCTGGAATTCCCCCGGGTCAATTTTACTTCCCGCGGTCAGCGCTTTCCCTTGTTTGTATTGTATATAACAATAAGCCGATACGGCGATAATGCCTAGCAATAAGGCAGTAAAAATGACTCTGCCAATCCGGAGTTTACGTTTCTTTTTCCTGCGCGTCGGCAGCTGTTCCTCCAAATGATCATCCATGTACCCTTCATTCCTCCAATATCGCTGTAGTCCTGTAATAAAGACGTTTCTGTTCACGACGGGTTGCGTCTTTATTCATGCTTTGCCGGGTATTCGGCCAATCTTGATTGCCAATACTAGCATAGCCGTAAATAAAAGGAGAAATACGAATAATGTAACTTGGTGATTTCCTGTGTAATCATAAAGCATGGCAACTAACAGCGGCAGAATCCCTCCGATAATGAAACCGCCTGTCTGCATCATTGCAGTCCAGGCATTTGTTTCTTCAGCTGTGTCCGTTGCATCTATTGGCATCAATAGACAAATGGGAAACAGGCCGCCCAGTGGAATACCCATCAGCAATACACCGATTGAAAAAAGAAGAGGCTGTTCAGTCCACATAAAACCGATTGAAACAATCCCGATCAGCAGAATACCCACCAACGCGGGTGTCCGTGTTTTAAAGCGCTGCAAAGCAATAGGAAAACCAATATTCATAAAAATCTGCACGACCGTCATACTGCTGAGCAATGTGCCTGCCTGCAGTAAAGTCAGTCCATTCGTCACGGCAATCGGCACGAGCCATGTCAGTACGGAAAAGAATAATGCCGTCTGCAATCCGAAAAACACAAGAAAGCTCCAGGCTGTTTTGCTTCTCCAGGGACTCTCCCCTTTTTTCACAGTTTGGCCAATCGCTTGTTTCACTGCAATCGGATTTTTCGAGCTGACTCGCCAGGCGATCATTCCAAGCACGGCGAGAACAGCCCAAATCGCCAATGCAAGATGATAATTTGCTTTTTGGTAGAATACTCCCGTCAGACCTGCACTGAGTGTTGCCCCCATTCCCATGCCGAATGAATAAATTCCGACAACCGCTGCAACTTTCAACGGGAAATACTGTTTTATTAACGCAGACAAAAGAGGACCGATGACCGCAATCGCAATCCCTGCAGCCAGAGCTGTAAGCAGTAGTATACTGAAAGAGGACACAATAAGACGTACACCTGTGGCGGCTGCCAATAAGAGCAGCATCAAATACATCGTCTTATTCAGCCCAATTGCTTTGTTAAGAATAGGTGCGAGCATAGCAAACGCGCCCATACAAATGACAGGGATGACCGTCAGTAAACTGACTTGCGTGTTGGAAAGCGTCAAATCTTCCCTAATGATATCCAGCATCGGACCGATTGATGTAATGGCCGGACGTAAATTGAGCGCCACTGCAAATATAGCGAACAGCAATAAAATTTGAGTTGATTTCGAGCGCAACGATAGTCCTCGCTTTCAATAAAACATTCCAGATTTTCTCTTTCCTTCTTATCGTAAACCGAAAATGCAATCTGTTCCAGTCAAAGATTTCATTTCGCCGTATTTTCATGTATAATAGGAGCATTGTGAATTTAGGAGGATTTTATTATGTTAGCAGTGAGTAATGTTAGTCTTCGTTTCGGCGACCGCAAACTGTTCGAAGATGTAAATATACAGTTTAATCCAGGGAATTGTTACGGGTTAATTGGCGCAAACGGTGCGGGTAAATCTACGTTTATTAAGATTGTTTCAGGTGAAATTGAACCGCAGACAGGCAACGTCATACTGGGAAAAGACGAACGCTTGGCTGTATTGAAGCAGGATCACTTCGAATATGAAGAATTTGAGGTTATGGAAACAGTGATTATGGGTCACAAAACTCTCTATGAAGTGATGAAAGAAAAAGATGCGATTTACATGAAGGAAGATTTCTCTGATGAAGATGGCATGCGTGCAGCTGAACTTGAAGGAGAATTCGCTGAGCTGAACGGTTGGGAAGCAGAATCTGAAGCTTCTGTCCTTCTTCAAGGTCTTGGCGTTCCGGAAAGCCTGCATCACGTGAAAATGGCTGAACTTGCAGGATCGGACAAAGTTAAAGTTTTGCTTGCTCAGGCTCTATTCGGCAAACCGGACGTATTATTACTGGATGAGCCTACCAACCACCTGGATTTAAAAGCAATCCGGTGGCTTGAAGAGTTCCTGATCAACTTTGAAAATACAGTAATCGTTGTTTCTCACGACCGTTACTTCTTAAACAAAGTTTGTACGCATATTGCGGATTTAGACTTCAGTAAAATTCAAATATATGCAGGGAACTATGATTTCTGGTATGAATCCAGCCAGCTTGCGTTAAAACTGTCACAGGAACAAAATAAGAAAAAAGAAGAGAAAGTCAAAGAACTTCAAGCGTTTATTGCGCGTTTCAGTGCCAATGCATCGAAGTCCAAACAAGCGACTTCGCGTAAAAAGACGCTGGATAAGATTGAGCTGGATGATATTAAGCCGTCTTCCCGACGCTATCCTTTCGTGAACTTTTCGATGGGGCGCGACATTGGAAATGATGTTCTGACGATTAAAGATCTGACAAAAACAGTTGATGGCAAGACCTATATTAAAGACGCTTCTTTTACACTCGGAAAAGAAGATAAAGTAGTATTAATTGGTAATCCATTGGCTAAATCTGCTCTTCTGGATGTTCTTGCAGAAGAAACTGAGCCAGATGCAGGATCCATCAAATGGGGCGTTACGACAACCCGCGCCTACTTCCCTATCGATAACACGGAATTTTTCGAAGGATCTGAGCAGACGCTGGTCGAATGGCTGCGCCAATATTCTCCTGAAGATGAAACCGAAACATTCTTACGCGGTTTCCTCGGCCGTATGCTGTTCTCAGGCGAAGAAGTAAATAAAAAGCCAAGTGTGTTGTCCGGTGGAGAAAAAGTACGCTGTATGCTCTCTAAAATGATGCTGACAAGTGCGAACGTGCTGATGCTTGATGAGCCGACGAACCACTTGGATCTAGAATCTATCCAAGCATTGAACAACGGTCTGATCGCGTTTAAGGGCGCTATGATTTTCACGTCCCATGACCATCAGTTCATCCAGACAATTGCTAACCGGATCATTGAAATTAATGATGACGGTACGATATTCGATAAAATGATGTCTTATGACGAGTACCTGGAATGGAAAGGTCAAAAAGCATAAAGTTAAAAAGCCGTTTCCCTTTGTGGAAGCGGCTTTTTGCTGAATAATTTTAGCTGTTTCGGGTATACCACAAAATAAAGGAGGTTTTCACATGAAACGTAATGGATTGTTCCTGTTTATTGCGCTTCTGCTTGTACTTGCCGGCTGCTCATCAAAACCTGCCACTTCTCTTGACGGTAACAGCAGTTCAAAGGATGATCCGATAAAAGACGAACAGACAAATGAAAACCAATCGGAACAAGAAAGTGCAGAGAAAACAGATGTATCTCTTCTCGACTATTTCCTGCCAGACGGCTCAAGCGCTCACTATAAGGGAGAAGGAAATGAATATGCAGAGCTGGATATCACTGTGGACTCACCGACAGAAGATTATGTAGTGGTGCATGAGAATAACGGCGGTTCATTTATCCAGAAGGTCTATAAGCTTGAGGGTGATGAAATTCAGATTCTCCAAGAGCAGCCTGTTGAGATTAAAGCGGAATTGCCGAATAAAGAAGAGTTACAGGCAATGCAGCCAATCGGAATTTACTTGAAAGGCCCCATAGAAAAAGGGACGAAGTTTGAAGACTGGGAAATCACCGAAACAGATGCGACCGTGGAAACGCCTTATCAGAAATTCGATGAGGCAATTGTAATGGAGCAAAAAGACGAAGATTACATTAATCGGAAATACTTGGTGAAGGGTTTTGGCGAAGTGAAACGTGAGTCGATTATGACAACAGAAAAAGATTTCATTGTTACCTCCACACTTGAAACAGTTACGAAATAAAATGACCCATACAAAAAGGCACCCGTCAGGATGCCTTTTTTAGTGGATTATAATTTCACAACGTTAGCTGCTTGTAAACCACGGTTACCTTCGACAACTTCAAATTCAACCTGCTGACCTTCGTCAAGAGCTTTGAATCCGTCGCCTTGGATTGCTGAGAAGTGTACGAAAATATCGTCTTCTCCGTCAACTTCGATAAAACCGAAGCCCTTTTCTGCGTTAAACCACTTTACTGTACCTTGTTTCATTCGATTACCTCCAAAAATATATAAGTACTTGTTAATATATGAACTTCCGCATAAAAAAATTCACATATTACAAAAAGTACCGACGAAGCCGATCACTTTTGTAATAGGTGAATCCATTCGCATACGGTTGTTCATTTAATTTACTTAGAGCAAGTATACCATAAGTGGAGTAAATGTCAAATTAAAACAAGCACAACTTACAGAATGTTTTCACGATATACACGGCTGATCGTTATGCAGCACAACAATTCCATGATAAATCTGCAGATCTCCTTCACACCCGTCGCAATAATGTTTTTCGGAAGCGGACCAAAATGCATGAAAACATCCTTTGCGCGCCTCATAGCGTTCAAAGTGCTGTTCCATTTCCGTTAAGACTTTATTGAGATACTGCTGCATGTCTTTTTCATCCAAAAATGTTTCTGAAGAGACGGTAAAATCTCTCCACTCCTCAAACATCCACCATGGTTCAAAGTCCGCTTTCATATACACTACTTCATACATTAGTATGCACTCCTTCACTGGCCCTATGCACGAATGACATTAATTCTAGCAAATCTTCCACCTATAGAAAAGTAAAAAGATTGATGCGCCGAAATATATGAGTTTTTGTCCAGTTTCAGCTATAATTACTATAAGAACAATAATTGAGCTCCCTCACTTATCAACTTGATGAAACTTTTTCGATGTTAATCCGTAAATAATGTATAGATAGAATGGAAGGTGGCCTGAAAAAAATGAATCATATCAAAAACTTCTTTACACGGCACTTGCTTATGGCTCCGACAAGTTTCCTGACTTGGTTTATTCTGTTGGGAGCAACGAGCTTACATTTTGTTGTCAGCTCCGCGATTGGAATTGGATTGTATGCAGGCGGTAACTTGGCCATCAAAGAAATACAATTGCGATCTACGTTAAAACAATACGGTATGACAAGATCTGAATATAAACATATTGAATATCAAGTTTCTGAATCTAAGAAAAAATTGAAACGGCTGGGCAATATGTATGGACAAGTACGTTCCATACAAGCATTTAGACAAGTATATGATATGGCTTCCATGGCCAGAAGAATTATTAAGATCGTTCAAGTGAATCCCCGCAAATTTTATCAAGTGGAGAATTTCTTTTACGCGCATCTTGATTCTGCTGTAGAATTGACATCGAAATATGGATTATTGGTAAATCAGCCGTTAAAAGATCAGGAAATCAAAGTGGCACTTCAGCATACACGCGAGACGCTGTCTGATTTAAATTTGGAAATGGAAAGAGATCTACGCAGTGCGGTTGCGGCTGATTTGGAGCAGCTGAAAATGGAAATAGATTTTGTGGATGTAACGATTAATAAAGGTAAACCGCTGTTGGAATCGAAAGGGGAACATTCTAATGACAGATAAAAATACACAGGCAGAAACAACTATGGACGATTTACTGGACAATCCATTTGATCTGGATGCCAGTCTTTTACCTAAGGAAATGGAGTCAACGCTTGCAGAAAGCACATCTTCCACTAAGCTGATTGATCGACTGACGGAAGAAGAACAGGTCAAAGCGAAGCAGCTGGCTGCACAAATTCCTGTCGGTAACTATGAAGCAGTCATCACATATGGAGCGAATGCACAAAATGAACTCTCCCGCTTCTCCCATAAGATGCTGGATCATGTTCAAAGCAAAGATATAGGACCAGTCGGCGACGTCTTGAATGAGCTGATGAACAAGCTGTCAGAGATAGACCCTGACGACTTGTCGGAGAAAAAGAAATCTGGCCTTGGTCGTCTGTTCGGCAAAGCCACACGCTCTGTTCAGGAAATGATGACCCGCTATCAAAAACTCGGCACACAAATCGATAAGATTGGTGTGCAGCTTGAACATTCAAAACGCGGTTTGATGGATGACGTGAAAATGCTCGACAGCTTATATGAACAAAATAAAACGTATTTTCAGGCATTGAATGTATATATTGCAGCTGCTGAATTAAAAGTCGAGGAGATCAATCAAACGATTATTCCCGAACTTCATAAAAAAGCACAACAATCGAATGATCAGATGATGGTGCAGGAAGTGAATGACATGGCACAATTTGTCGACCGCTTAGAAAAGCGTCTGTATGATCTGCAGCTGTCACGTCAGATTACTATTCAGAGTGCACCACAGATCCGTATGATCCAGCAGACGAATCAGACATTGGCTGAGAAGATTCAAGCATCCATTATGACGTCTATCCCTCTCTGGAAAAATCAGATCGCGATTGCACTTACATTAAATCGCCAAGCCAAAGCAGTTGAGTCGCAGAAATTAGTGACAAAGACGACGAATGATCTGCTCCTACGCAATTCAGAGATGCTGAAAGTAAACAGCATTGAAACGGCGAAAGAGAATGAAAAAGGCATTATCGAGATCGATACACTGAAGAAAACGCAGGAAAACCTGATTCAGACGATCGAGGAAACGCTGGTTATTCAGGCAGACGGCCGTGCAAAGCGCAAATCAGCAGAGATAGAAATTGCCCGCATGGAAGAAGATTTGAAAACAAGACTGCTTTCTGTATACGAAGAATCCAAAAACCGTCCTTCTTAAAAAAGGGCGGTTTTTTCTGTGGAAATGAATGTGTAAATAGTTGAGATACCGTTTCCCTGCGTTCCAGGCGGACGCGTGTCCTGCGGGCCCTCGGTGAGCCAAGCGAACAGCGAAGGGTTCGCTTTGCCGTATTTCTGCGCTCTTTGCAGAAATTAAGGCAATACAGGGTTCCTTCTACATGCTATGGTCGCTTTGCTCCCTTCAGTTGTCTCATCCTATCGGGCTGATCCTCCCGGAGTCGCCGCCTGGAACGAAGGTACACTGGCTGGTGTTTTAATACTTTGTGTGTGAGTAGGCAGTATGAGCATAATATTTGGGATGATTACGATTGGTTAGGTATTTCATGCTATACTTATTATTCTGCAAAGGCTAAAATTCTTGTGATCAATGCGTTTTCAAAGTCGAGAAACGAAATCACACCCACAAAAATACACACACTTAGAAAAAGCAATATGATATAAATACTCCACACCAGCGAAGGCGCAGCTGCGGGGTCGGCCTTACGCTATGAGACAACTGGCGTGTTCTTTGCCAGCTGGCTCATAGCGTAAGGCAATCCCCCAGCGCCGTAGCGGATTTAAACTGTAAACTCACACTTCGTTCAGATTCCTGCAAAGTTGAGCAACGAAACCCGCATATACTAAATCCCCATACTGCCAAACTGCAGCAGGATTTACACTTCAGCTGGAACGCAGGAAAACGCTCTCCTGCCACTTACAAATTCACAATCTGCAACAAAAAACCGCCCTTTTCCAAGGACGGTTTCAAACTGCTTACAACTGCTCGTTGGCAAAATAGGTCTTGTAGTAGCCCCCTACTTTTCCTGAATTATCAACGACAAAGATAAACTCGTCTGTTTCGTTTTTTACTTCATATGACTTCCCCGCTGTCAGCATATGGTTTACCACATACTTTTCAGCATTCGAATGCGTACACGTCACTGTCTTCAACGTCGGTGCGTTCAACCAGTTTAAATAGGACATGGAATGGTCTCTCCTTTCTTTCATTCTATATAAAAGCGACCCGCGCATACAGCCGCGGGTCGCTTGCTTGTTTAAGTGATTAAGAACCAAGAAGAAGATCTTCAGGGTTTTCAATCAATTCTTTAACCATCTTCAAGAATCCTACTGAATCTTTACCATCAATTACACGGTGGTCATAAGAAAGTGCCACATACATCATTGGACGAATCTCGATGTTGTCTCCAACAGCGATTGGACGCTTTTGAATAGTGTGCATACCTAAGATACCTACTTGTGTACCGTTAAGGATTGGAGTAGACAATAGTGAGCCGAATACTCCACCGTTTGTAATCGTGAAAGAACCGCCTGTCATGTCAGCAATTGTCAACTTGTTGTCGCGTGCTTTTTTAGCAAGCTCCCCGATTGATGCTTCAATTTCAGCAAAGTTTTTACGATCTGCATCTACTACGTTCGGCACAACGAGTCCGCCTTCAGTAGAAACTGCGATACCGATGTCAAAGTAGTTCTTCAACAAAATTTCATCGCCATCGATCTCAGCGTTAACGTATGGATATTTCTTCAGTGCAGCAACTACTGCTTTCGTGAAGAATGACATGAAGCCAAGTCGTACATCGTTCTGATCGAAGAACTGGTCCTTCTTGCGTGAACGAAGAGCCATCACGTTTGTCATATCGATTTCGTTAAATGTAGTCAACATGGCTGTAGATTGCTTCACTTCAAGCAAGCGCTTAGCGATAGTCTGACGGCGGCGAGTCATTTTCTGGCGGGTAATACGTCCGTCGTCTTTAGACGCTGCTGCCGGTGCAGCTGGAGCTGCAGGCTGTGCTTTAGGAGCATTCGTATGAGCTGCTACATCTTGTGCGCGTACACGGCCCATTGGATCTACAGGTGATACAGCTGCAAGATCAATTCCTTTTTCACGCGCTAATTTACGTGCTGCCGGGCTTGCGATTGTACGGTCTGCTGAAGATGATTCTTCAGCTGCTGCCGGAGCGGGAGCTGCCTGTGCAGGAGCAGGTGCTGCAGATTCTTCCTTAGCAGCTTGTGGAGCTTGCTGTGCCGCTGCACCTGCAGCGCCTACAATAGCAATTACTTGGCCGACTTCAACTGTGTCGCCTTCAGCTGCCAGCAGTTCAGATACAACACCAGCTTCTTCTGAAATGACTTCAACGTTTACTTTGTCTGTTTCCAATTCAACGATGAATTCACCTTTATCAACGTTTTCACCAGGTTGCTTAAGCCACTTTGCAATTGTACCTTCTGTAATCGATTCTGCTAATTCAGGTACTATAATCTCTGCCACAATAAATTCCTCCTCGTAGATATCCCGTTTTTAACGGATTGCTACTTCATCTAAGTAGTTTTTACTTATACTGTAAAGCTTCCTTACTTGTTATATCACTTTTTCAGAGCTTCTTCAATGATTCGATTCTGTTCAGTCTTGTGAGAAGCACCGTCGCCTTCAGAAGGGCTTGAACGGTGAATGCGTCCTACATAAGAAATATCTTTTCCATCTGCGATTTCCTGCAGATATTTATAGGCAAATGACCAAGTTCCCATGTTTTTCGGCTCTTCTTGTACCCAGACCAAATCTTTCACTTTCGGGAAACGCTCAAGAATTTCTGTAATCTTATCAGACGGGAATGGATACAGCTGCTCTACACGAATCACATGCAAATGATCGAATCCTTCACCGTCTTTAATTTTTTCAGCAAGGTCTATTGCTACTTTACCGCTGGCAAACAGGATTTTCTTAACCTTTTCAGGCTTAGTACCGGTACCCGGCTGCTCAAGAACGGTCTTGAAGTGACCTTCTGTCAAATCATTGACATCAGCTCCGACTAACGGATGACGCAGCAATGATTTTGGTGTTGCGATTACCAATGGACGCTCTGCTTCGCTTCCAAGAATCTTGGACTGACGGCGCAGAACATGGAAGTAGTTTGCAGCACTGGAGATATTCGCTACTGTCCAGTTGTTCTCAGCACATAGCTGTAAATATCTTTCGATGCGTGAGCTGGAGTGTTCAGGCCCCTGTCCTTCATATGCATGAGGTAGAAGCAAGACCAGTCCTGACTGCTGACCCCATTTAGAATAGCTAGATGAAACGAACTGATCGAACATTACCTGTGCCATATTGGAGAAGTCGCCGTACTGTGCTTCCCATACTGACATAGTCTTATCTTCTTCCAAGTTATATCCGAACTCATAACCAACAATTCCTGCTTCTGTCAATGGACTGTTGTATGCCACGAATGAAGCATTAGATCCGCCGATATGGTGAAGCGGAACGAATTCTTCACCCGACTTTTCATCATGCAGGACCAGGTGGCGCTGTGCGAATGTACCGCGCTGTATATCCTGACCTGACATTCGGATCGGTTTGCCATCCTGCAAGATGGAACCGAATGCTAATTGCTCTGCATGCGCCCAGTCGATCTTTCCTTTGCCGTTGAACGGCTCTTGGCGGCGTTTTAGAATTTTATCCAGCTTGCTGAATACAGTGAAGTCTGAAGGATATGTCAGCAGTTCTTCATTCATTTTACGCAGACGGTCTTCGGAAACACCGGTTTCCAGGTCGCGCGGCAATCCGGCAAGAACAACTTCCGGGGTTGCATTCGAAATCTTAGGTGCATTTACAGATTCTTCTTTCACTCGGTCATATGCAGCCTGCATTGTCGCGATTACGGAAGAATCCATTTGTTTTACTTCTTCATCCGTCATGATGTTCTGCTCCGCAAGACGCTGTCCATACAATTGACGAACTGTCGGGTGCTTGTGAATTTCATGATACATCACTGGATTTGTCACCAATGGCTCGTCCATTTCGTTATGCCCGTAACGACGGTAGCCGATCAGGTCAATCAGCACATCTTTGCCGAACTGCTGACGGTATTCGAATGCAAGCTTGGCTACAGCCAGCACTTCTTCCGGGTGGTCTGCATTCACGTGGAATACAGGCACTTCGAAACCTTTCGCGGGATCAGATGCATAGTGTGTAGAACGGGAATCATAGTATTCAGTCGTGAAGCCTATTGTATTATTGGCGATGATATGAATGGATCCGCCTGTCTGGAAACCGCGGACTCGGCTGTAGTTGAATGATTCAGGTACGATGCCTTGTCCAGGGAACGCTGCGTCGCCGTGTACGAGCACTGCATAAGCTGCATTTGTATCCTGCTTCGGGATTCCTGGGCTATCCGTGTTTTCCTGAGCCGCTCTAGTCTGTCCTGTAATGACAGGATTGACTACTTCCAGGTGTGACGGGTTGTATCCTAAGAAACGATTTAACCCGGACTCTCCTTTATAAAGAGCGCCCATATGGTATTTTACATCACCGAACCAGCCACGGGTTACTTCCAATGAATCGTCTTTTGGCAAGAACGGGGAAGCAGGTACGCCGGCAAATTCAGCGAACATCATTTCGTATGGTTTGTTTAAGTTATGAGTTAAGACGTTCAGACGTCCTCGGTGTGCCATACCAATCAGCATTTTTTTCATTTGAGCTTCTTCAGAGCGGCGTACAAGCTCGTCAATTAAAACGACAAGAGTGTCTACCCCTTCAATAGAGAAACGTTTGGCACCGACGAATGTACGATGGATGAATTTCTCGAAGCCTTCAATTTTCGTCAGACGTTCAAGAAGATCTTTTTTCTCCTCTCCCGACAAGGTTGACTGAACGTCTCCGTTTTCAATTTTTGATTGAATCCAAGTACGCTCAGTTTCATCGATTAAGTGAGAAAATTCGTATGCAATGGATCCGGTATACAATGATTTTAAATAATTCATTGCATCGAGTCCGTTTTCTACTGATGATGGAACGTTTTTCAAGAACAAAGATGCTGGCAATCCGACCAGATCGCTTGCTGTCAGTCCGTGATATGAAAGTTCAAGACGTGACGTATCCTTCGGCCGATCGTTTAATGGATAAATGTCAGCTGCAAGGTGACCGTAAGAACGAATGGCTTCCAATAAGGAATAGACAGCCAGAACTTTGCGAAGATCCGTTCCGGAACCTTGAACAACTGCTGTCGCCTCTTCGCCTTCCGCCATCGTAGGCGCACCAAAATTCCTGAATAGCTCAGCTAACTCAGGATCTACCGCATTTGAATCTGTTTTGAACAGATCGTACATTTCCATTACATACCCAAGGTTTGGACCCGAAAATGCTGCATACGGGGAACGATGGGAATCCACATTGTTCGACATGTAATATGACCTCCACATTTGCCTATTGGCTTGTTGTGATTATTTTATATACTTCTATACAATAATAGCACGCAAATCCTAGAACTCAAAGGGATTAATACGAAGTTGTGAACATTTATAAAAAGATAATATAAAACTAGTGAAAACAGTGTTACTTAACAGTTATTATCTATTATTTCTGAAAAGACAATATCAAATCTGCCATTTTTTCAGGGGTTTTCGGCTCAGTTGTCTGCTCGATATTCGACAAAAGCCGACTTTTCTCACGTTCAAGACTTCTGAAGCGTTCTTCCAGGGGCTGATCCGAAAATTCTTCTTCTTTTACTTGTATAGCTAATCCTTTAGAAGCAAAATAAGATGCATTCAAAATTTGGTCACCGCGGCTTTTTGAAGCAGCGAGAGGAACAAGCAGCATAGGTTTATGAATAGCCAGCAATTCGAAAATGGCATTAGAACCGGCCCGTGAAACAGCGTAATCCGCAGCCGCCAGCAAATCAGGCAGCTCATCGGTCACATATTCATACTGAACATACCCCGGTAAATCATCTAACAAACGTTCTTCATTTCCTTTGCCGCATAAATGGATGATCTGATAGCTTTCCAGGAGCTGAGGCAATGCTTTTCGAACTGCTTCATTCAATAAAGCGGATCCTTGACTTCCGCCCATTACAATGAAAATAGGGCGCTCAGCAGTCAATCCGGTACGTTTCAGCCCTTCTGCACTGCTCCCGCTGAAAAGTTCGGGCCGGATAATCGGGCCGGTGCAAACGGATTTTTCAGAAGGCACATATTGCAGAGTCTGTTCAAAGACGGTAAAGATTTGTGAAGAGAACGGTAAAGCCAGTTTATTTGCAAGTCCCGGAGTGACGTCTGATTCATGAATGACGACGGGGACTTTAGCAAGTTTTGCCGCCATCACGACAGGAACTGAAACGAAACCTCCTTTTGAAAAAATTATCTCAGGCTTCAGTTTTCGGAGGATACGCAATGCCTGAAGAGTCCCCGCGCCTACCCGAAAAGGGTCTGTGAAGTTTTTCGCGGAAACATAGCGCCGCAGCTTTCCGCTCTGTATCGCATGATAAATTACTTCAGGATGACCTTTCCCGATTAGTTCCTTCTCGATACCTTCATGTGAACCAATATAATGTACTTCATATCCTTTACCCAAAAATACGGGAATTAACGCTTGATTTACAGAAACGTGTCCTGCAGTACCGCCGCCTGTTAATACAATCACCGGTCGCTTCATTCTTTACATCCTTCCCCTATGAGTTTATACAATCATTTTCCTTCGTTTTTCATGGTACAATGACTGTTGTCAAAAGAACCTTATATAAAGTTGAGGGAATAACAATCATGTCTGTCGATACAAATACTTTACAGCAAAAAATATCATTGTTCATCAAAATAATGATACCTATCTTAATTACCCAAGTTGCACTCTATTTAATGTCATTCTTCGATATTTTGATGACAGGGCGTTACGACACCTATCATCTGGCAGGTGTCACCATCGGGACTTCTTTCTGGGCACCGGTGTATACCGGTCTTGCAGGAATTTTGATGGGACTTACTCCTATTATCGCACAGCAGATCGGCGCGAAGAACAAATCGAGTGTACGCCCTACCGTCCAGCAAGCATTATACGTATCTCTTACTCTTTCGGCAATCATTTTTATTCTGATCAAATGGGCGGTGCTTCCGGCGATCATGAATATGCCGCTGGACGTTCAGGTGAAACAGGTGGCCGCGGACTATCTGACCGGAATGAGTATTGGTCTGGTACCGCTGATGGCCTATACGGTACTGCGCTCATTTTTTGATGCGCTCGGAGCCACACGCGTTTCCATGCTGATTATTTTAATTTCCGCTCCTATTAATATCGTGCTGAACTATTTATTGATCTTCGGCAATTTCGGTTTTCCGGAATTAGGCGGTGCAGGTGCGGGATATGCTTCAGGATTTACCTATTGGCTGGTATTTTTTATCGCTGCATTTATTGCCTGGTCATCCCGTCATTTTAAAGAATTTTCCTTATTCAGCGGATGGCCGCGAGTTTCATTTACCAGATGGAAAGAAATATTGGCGG
Source organism: Sporosarcina sp. NCCP-2331 (assembly GCF_023707945.1). Taxonomy (NCBI): domain Bacteria; kingdom Bacillati; phylum Bacillota; class Bacilli; order Caryophanales; family Caryophanaceae; genus Sporosarcina; species Sporosarcina sp. NCCP-2331. The sequence goes on along the minus strand of NZ_BRCD01000013.1, from coordinate 75,154 downwards.
TCGGCGTGCCGATCGGTCTCTCGATCTTTGTCGAGATCAGTATTTTCTCCGTTGTGACCCTATTAATGAGCAGTTATACAGCGCAAGTCATTTCTGCGCATCAGATTGCGCTGAACTTTACGTCGCTGCTCTATATGGTTCCGCTCAGTGTCTCAATGGGTACGACCATACTCGTCGGTCAGTCAATCGGCGGAGGGCGCACGAAAGATGCACGGCAATTTACGTATCTGGGAATCGGGTTTGCCGTACTCTTCAGTTTCCTATCCATATTCATCTTACTGATGCTGCGTGAAGAGATTGCTTCTATGTATACGCCGGATCCGGCAATTATTACACTTGCTGTTCACTTCTTTATCTATGCAGCCTTCTTCCAGCTGTCAGATGCCGTACAGGCACCGATACAGGGCGCATTGCGAGGGTATAAAGATGTCACGATGACTTTCTTGGTCGGTGTCTTCTCTTTCTGGATCATCGGTCTGCCGACGGGCTATCTGCTTGCTGCTTATACGGAACTGGGTGCTTACGGCTACTGGGTCGGGCTTATAGCAGGTCTGACAGTCGGCGCAGTCATTCTCTCATTCCGCTTACGATTTATTCAGAGTATGCAAACCAAGAAGTCTCTTGAGTTATAAGACTATATAAAAAGACGATGACCAATTACATAGGCCATCGTCTTTTTTACTTACTTCTGAATGAATTGCTGTGTCCAGTAATTTCCGTTTGCGTCATGTCCGATACCGATATGAGTGAATCCCGGCGTTAAAATATTCTCTCTGTGACCCGGGGAGTTCATCCATCCAGTTACGACTTCCTGCGCGCTTCGCTGACCCATCGCAATATTCTCCGCTGCTGCACGATACGTAATGCCATTCATCTTCATTTGATCAAAAGGTGAACCGTATGTAGGGCTCGTATGGGAGAAATAATTATTCTTCGCCATATCTGCAGATTTTTGTTTGGCTGACTTTTGCAGAGCAGCATCAATTTGCAATGGCTTTAATCCCGCTTTTGCACGTTCTGCATTTGTTAAATCTAAAACAGCCTGCTCATTTGCAGAGACATTAGCATTGACAGACGGCTGTTGCTGCTGTGGCTGCTCATCAGTTGGCGGCGTGCTTGGCTGCTGCGGTTTTTCAGTTGGAACGTTTGGTTTTTGCTCAGGCGTTTCCACCGGTTTGTTTGGTTTCTCGACTGGCTTTTGTTCAGGCTTTTCAACAGGTTTGCTTGGCTGCTCAGGTTTTTCCACCGGCTTGCTAGGTGTTTCAGGCTGAGGCTTTTGCAGCTCGCCATTCAAATAGCAATTATATGTTTTCCAAACATAAGCGTAAAGATCTTTGGTTTCCATATTTTCGACTTTCCACTTATACGTATGCGCCTGGGTCTGAACGGTATTGATCGTGCTTGCCTCTGTTGCATGAGTAGGCAATAAAATAGCTGAACTTAGTAAGATGATGGATAACGGTTTTTTCATCTCGGTCCCTCCTTTTCTACGTGACCAATCATAACGTTTGAGAAAAGGAGAAAACTTGATGAATATTACCAGTCTTTCCAATGAAAGCGTCAAACCTTGTCAGATCAAGAGTCCGCTTCATTCGTTTTGGCAATATTGTCCGCCTTGTAAGATTATTACCAATGAAAAGGGGTTGACAATTATTTTTCTGGGCAATATTCGATATCTTTTATCTGTTCCCCGATGATTACGAGTTTCGAAGGAATTTGCATATACTCCGGTATCCAGTTTACCATTCCATATGCATATTGGAATAAATGCGAGTATCTGGAACCTTCAAGCTGAATATACCCTTTCATCCGGTACACCGTGTCGGGCAGCGAGCGCACCCACTCTTCAAAGTGTTCCTGGTTAACGGGCTTGTCGAACGTCAGCACTTTAGATGACAGAGGCAGTCCTTTTCCAGAAGTGACTGCAAGTTTAGGAGAAGCTGCTGTGTTCATCATTTTTTCCACATAACTGAAATCTACCTTCGCATTCGTCGTTTGCACTAGCGCTGCATAACTGTTGAACTGTGTTACCTGCAACGTTACAGTCGCCAGTTCATCCGCAGTCAGCAAGTCTGTTTTATTCAGCAGCATGAAGTGCGCATGACGAATCTGCTCGAGGAACAGTGCCTGCATGCGCGGAGAAAGCTTGTCACGGTCAATCCAGCGCTTCGCATCGACAACGGTGATAATTCCTTTGACTTCCAACTGCTCGGCGAATAAAGGGGAATAGACAGCATCCAGTGCTTCTACAGGATGAGCAGCACCTGTTGTTTCAATGAAAAGTACATCGACTTCGGGATAATCCGTCAGTAAGCCCTGTAATTGCGCCTCTGTTGATTCGGCGCTTGTACAGCAGATACACCCGTTCAATAGTTCTTTCAGCGGGACCTCACCCGCCCCTTCTACAATTTGGCTGTCTATATTCATTTCTCCGAATTCGTTCATTAAGACGGCTGGCTGCTTCCCCGATTTTTTCACCTGTTCGATCAGCTGAACGAGCAATGACGTTTTCCCGCTGCCGAGAAACCCGCTCAGTAAATAGACATCTATCAACTTTCCTCATCCTTTCTTCCGTAAAAACGCGTCCTAGCTCAAATCAGCTGGACGCGTTTTTGGGTCCGTAGTCATACGGATTACTTTTTTAGTTCTTTTAAGACGACTTCTTTCGCTTTCAATAACTGAGGATCATCTTTTTTCATTTTCTCGCGAAGTTTTTGCATTAAGCCGATTGTCGTATCGCCAGTCAGAATACCTGTCTGTTCGACAGAGAGATCTTTCTGCAGTTGTTTCACTGCCTGTGATGTGCTTTCGTCATATAGACCGTCAGCTTCTCCCGGATCATACCCCACTGCTTCGAGCATCTCTTCTGCTGCCTGAACGGCAGGCGATACTTGTCCTTCTTTCAGTTCCTCAGATGAATCCAGGAAAGGAAGGCTTGCGTATGGAGGATACGGCACCTTGACATCCGGCTCGATTCCCTTCTTGTGAATCCAGTTGCCGTCAGGTGTCAGCCACTTTGCAGTTGTCAGTTTCAAATTCGAACCATCCTGCAGTTGTGTAGGCGTCTGTACCGTTCCTTTACCGAACGTTTTTACACCGACGATCGGAATATGCGCAGACTCTTTCAAGGCACCCGCTAATATCTCAGAAGCCGAGGCACTGCCGTCATCCACGATGAGCGCCACCGGGATCTCTACTTTTTGGCCATTTGATGCCGGGAAGATCTCAGGCTGTCGACCTTTTTCCTGTGTTTGGAATAATGCCTTGCCTTCGTCTACAAATAAGTCGGAAATATCGATTGCCGCGCTCAAAATACCGCCCGGGTTCTGACGCACGTCGATCAGCACGCCCTGCATGCCTTTTTCCGTCATTTCATTTAATGATTCCAATAATTCTTGATACGTATTTTCAGAGAAAGATGTAATATTAATATGTGCAATCTTATCATCCAGCATTTCTGCATACACCGTATGGATTGGAATCACATCACGTACAATTTTCACATCAAACGGTTCTTTATGTGTACCGCGCTGCACCGATAACGTAACGGTCGATCCTTTTTCTCCCCGAATCAACAGCACTGCTTCCGAAGAAGACATGCCTTGAATACTTTTTCCATCTACTGACATAATCGTATCATTCGGAAGAAGGCCTACTTTTTCAGCCGGTGAATTCTTTATCGGCGATACAATGCTGATATAGCCGTTTGACTCCTGGATCTCCGCACCAATCCCTTCGAAACTCGACGAAATGCTTTCATTCAGCTGTTTAGCTTCTTTTTCATTCAGATAGTCGGAATACGGATCGCCAAGTGCGTCGACCATGCCGTTAATTGCACCGTCTATTACATCCTGGTCATTGATTTCATCAAAATAACTTTGTTTCAATTGATCGTATGCATCGAAAAGTTTTTTGAATTCTTTTCGTTCACTGCCCACTTGCTGCGGTTTCACAACCTCTACTACTTTATCTTCTCCAACTGTCAACGCAACAAATGTGACTGCTGCGGTTGTTAAGACGAGCGCAAAGATGAGCATGATCAACGAAAACGGTTTAATACGGATATACCGGCTAGGTTCCGGTTTTATTTCCGGTTCCGGTTCCGGCATGCCGTTTTCTTGTGAATCGTTCTCGTTCATCGTCTTCCCTACTTTCTATACTCTCATGAAAAGAACCGCTGCCAAGAGCGGTCTTTTCGGGAGAGTTCTGTATCAGTTCTGTATGGATTACTCAGCAATTGCCGCTTCAAGAGCCACTTCAATCATTTCATTGAATGTAGTCTGGCGTTCTTCCGGTGTCGTGATTTCGCCTGTCAGAATGTGGTCACTTACAGTTAATACAGCAAGTGCCTGGCAGCCGTAGCGTGCAGCAAGTGTATAAAGGGCTGCTGCTTCCATCTCTACAGCCAGTACGCCGTGACGCGCCAAATTCTCGTGCTGACCGTCTTCATTATAGAAGAAATCTTCTGTATAGACGTTACCCACCTGTAAATGAAGGCCCTTTTCTTTCCCTGCATTATATGCCTTCATCAGTAAATCAAAGTTTGCGATCGGCGCATAACGAATAGGTCCGAATGATACATCATTCAATGAAGAGTTAGTCGTAGCAGCCTGCGCCAGAATGACATCGCGTACCTTGACGTCTTTTTGAATCGCTCCGCACGTTCCTACACGTATTAATTTTTTCACCCCGAATTCCTGCATCAGTTCTGTTGTGTAAATTGATATAGATGGAACACCCATGCCTGTCCCTTGAACAGAAACACGTTTCCCTTTATACGTGCCTGTGAAGCCGAACATATTCCGTACTGAATTATACTGCACTACATCTTCTAAAAAAGTTTCGGCAATATACTTCGCACGCAGCGGGTCTCCGGGCAATAGAATCGCTTCTGCGATATCCCCTTGTTTTGCATCAATATGTATACTCATTTGATTCAGCCTCATTTCACTATTTTGTTTTTATCATACAGTGAATAATGGCGAGATGCAATGAAGACCTCGCCGTTCACCTGCTGCATACATCCTGGTAGATCGCATACAATTCGTCAAAAGTGACAGAGCTCAAATCGGCATCTGCCTGATCTTCAATATAGCGTGACAGCAAATCAAATTCCTCTTCATTTTTCGGAAAACTGGCATCACGAAACATTTTCTCTGCGAACATGGCTTTCAGATCATCTTTCCCGCCGCCGCGGTATCTCAGCGCAAAATGATAAAAGGATCGGTCCATCGCCGTCACCTTCCCTTACTCAAATAATCCCTTATATTCTCCATAACCTTCTTTGTCCAGGTCGGTTGCCGGGACAAATCGCAGGGATGCAGAGTTGATACAGTAGCGCAGTCCGCCTTTATCAGACGGTCCATCCGGGAAGACATGTCCCAAATGGGAATCTGCTGTTTTACTTCGTACTTCAGTGCGGCGCATGCCGTGAGCCGTATCAAAATGCTCCGTTACTTCCGCTGTTTCAATCGGCTTCGTAAAGCTCGGCCATCCGCAGCCTGCATCATATTTATCATTTGAGCTGAATAAAGGCTTGCCAGAGACGATATCGACGTAGATTCCGTCTTCATAATGTGCGTCAAACTCATTGCGAAAAGGCGGTTCAGTACCGCTTTCCTGTGTGACGTGATACTGCATTTCGGTTAATCGATTTTTCAAGTCTTCCTTCACGAGCGATCCCCCCAATGTTGTTGGATAAATCCTGCCCGGCCTGAGCCGACAGAATAACGTTCATAATGCCCCGGGTTCTTTTCATAGTATTGCTGATGATACTCTTCTGCCGGATAAAACGGATGGGCAGGCAGAATTTCTGTGACGACCGGCGAATTAAATTTGCCGCTTGCTTGCAATTCATTCTTCGACTCTTCCGCTTCTCTCTGCTGTTCAGGAGAGTGCGTGTAGACTGCGGATTTATATGATTCACCGCGATCACCGAATTGTCCGCCTGCATCTGTAGGGTCAATCACCTGCCAGAAAATATTCAGTAATTCGGGATACGAAATAATTTCATCATCAAATTCAATCTGGACAGCTTCGCGGTGGCCTGTCGTATTAGAACAGACTTCTTCATAAGTCGGATTCGCTTTATGCCCTCCCGTATAACCTGATGTGACGGAACGTACCCCATCGTATAAATCAAACGGTTTAACCATACACCAGAAACATCCGCCTGCAAATGTTGCGTATTGTGTAGCCATATGTGCAGCCTCCTTAGTTTTTTGGAATTAATACTTCCAATATAATATCATTTTCAGCTAAATTCACTTCTTTTGCCTTCACTTGTACATCTCCGGATATCGGCAGATCCTGTAAATTGATAAAAATCTCTTCTTCTTTTGCGCGTACAACCATCCAAGACGGCAGCTCCACTGAATTTTTCAGTAATTTCAAAACAGTTGATGGAGGAATCGTTAAATGTCCTAATTCCATAGACGATTGCTTAAGGATTAAGTTTCCATCCTCTTGCACTACCGGATCAAAATGCATGGCCAGCGGCAGTGTATATGAAAATACCGTCAATTCAGATGTCAGCAGCACGTCGTCACGCATTTCGAGTTCAACCGGGAGCGATCCTTTTACCGCTTTCCGAATATACGTATTCGCAATACCTTCAAAGTTTTCTTTCGTTGTATTCAGTTCCAGCGTATAGCCTTCCGTCTGTGTGGCGTCTGATTCGGGAAGAGGAGGTGATGTAGTCGTACCGCCAATCAATAAAATCAGGCCGACAAGCGATGCGGCGACCAGTCCTGCCAGGCTGAAAAATGCTATTTTCCAAAAATTCATTCTTGCATTCACTCCACTTCCAGCTCAATCGCAGAACATTTTTTCATCTCTTCGACAAATCGATCTGCCATCAAATCATATCCTTTACTGTTCGGATGAAAGAAATCTGTATGATAGACCATGTTTTTATTCGAATTAAATAAATCTTTTACAGGTACGAAACAGGCTGCCCCGTCCTTTTTCACCTGCTCTTCCAGCGAAGCGTTCCAATCATCGACAATCTCTTCAAATTCCTGCACCTCATCCGTCACGACGGTAAATGGATTATACATTCCCGCCACAATAATTGGCGCGTTCGGATTCAGCAATCGTATCAAATGGAACAACTCTTCCATCCTGTTTTCGAATTTTCCGAGTTCCTTATAAAAATCCGAAAGTTTCATCTTCATAAAATTTCCCTTAACTACTTTCATCAAATCATTGCCGCCCATGGTAAAGACGATATAATCTGCTTGTACGATCGCTTCCTGAACTTCGGGATCTTCCAATTGGTCTAAAAACTGGTCACTCCGCCGTCCTCTTTTGGCTAAATTCACGGCATCTATTTCCTTTATACCTTTCCATTGTTCCATTTCTGCTGTCAAGCGTCCGAAGTAACCGCCTTCTTTACGTTCATCTCCCACTCCCTGTGTCAATGAATCTCCTAGACCGAGGACATTGACGCGTTGCGGAACAAAATATTCCGGAATGGAAAATGGTTCAAAGAGAACAGGTTCTCTTTCTGGCAATGTCGTTTCTTTTTGGCTAAATGGTGCTTGGCACCCCGATATGAACAATGAGAAGACGAATAACAGCATGATCATTCTTCTCATAAACTCTATCTTCCCCTCTTACATTATCAGTCTGTGTAAAACATAAATCCAATCGCACCTTCGCCGGTATGCGTACTGACGATCGGCGTAGTAAATGTGAGTTTCACTTGGATGCCCATTTCTTCAATCTTTTGCTTTAACGGCTCGGCCATCGCGAGCCCATTGGCATGAGCAATCCCGACACTCCGTATAACTTTCCCTGCCGTCTCGTTTTTAAACTCATTCATCAAGTAGGTAACGACCTGTTTATGACTGCGAGCTTTTGCGACAGGCGTATACACGCCATCCTTCAAAGTCGCAATCGGCTTGATATTCATCAGTGAACCGAACATTGCTTTGCCCTTCCCGATACGTCCGCCCTTCACTAGATTATCAAGAACGTCCACGACTACGTACAGGGAAGAGCGTTTGCGGACGCTTTCTACCGCCTCTGCAATCTCATCACGGGACTTCCCTTCTTCCGCGAGACGACAGGCTTCTAGCACTTGGAATGTCAGCGCATGTGAAATGTACATAGAATCAATAACGGTTACGTCTGACGCGGATGCCTGTGCTGCCGTTTCTGCAGATTTCACCGTGCCGCTCATCCCTCCCGTCATATGGATCGAAATAATCTGGGAACCGTCCGCCCCCAGTTCATCATATAATTTCTGAAAGACACCCGACGCAGGCTGCGAACTTTTTGGAAGTTCCTTTGATTCGCGCATAAGGTCTAAAAATTCATCTGGCTGAAGTTCTACTCCATCTATATACGACTGATTATTGATTTGAAGCGTCAGCGGTACAACATGAATCTGATATTTTTCAATCATTTCTTCTGTCAAGTCTGCAGTTGAATCTGTGACAATGTGTATTTTTTTCATGTGAACTGTCTCCTTTGTCAAGTGCGGTATGCGATTTTCTATTATTTGTTTGCTATAGTGTTCATTGAAGGGGGTGTCGTCAGTTGAATGACGCATTTGATTATAAAAATCTGAAAGAGGAACGCTTGAACGCGATCACTCATGCTATCGGCTTTGTGCTGAGCATACCTGCACTGGTTTACCTGATTTTGGCAGGCGTTCATCGCGGCTCTGCAATCGCCATCGTCAGTTTCACCATATTCGGCGTTTCCATGCTGCTGTTGTTTTTAATGAGTACGTTACTACATAGTATGCCTATTAAGGTGAAAGAGATTTTCGCCATATTAGACCATTCTTCAATTTACGTTCTAATTGCAGGCACCTATACACCATTTATGCTCGTTACATTAAGAGGAGCATTGGGCTGGACATTGTTCGGCATCATATGGGGTCTCACACTGCTCGGAATTTTATTCAAGATTTTCTTCATTAACCGGTTTGAAAAAGCTTCCCTCGCGCTGTATATCATCATGGGCTGGCTGATCATTATTGCCATCAAGCCGCTTTATGAACAGCTGCCGGCTGCAGGATTCTGGCTGCTGGTGACTGGCGGGATCTTCTACACATTCGGTTCTGTCTTTTTCGCATGGCGCCGCCTGCCGTACAATCATGCAATTTGGCATCTATTCGTCATCGCAGGCAGTGCATGCATGTATTTCAGCGTCCTTCTTTATGTATAAGGGCGCTGTTATTTTTTGTCCCAAATTTGATAGACATACGGCGTGCCGTCTTCCGCATATTGTGTATCGGACTCATTCGTCAGTTGAAAGCCTTCATTATATTCCGGGAAAAATGTGTCACCCGGATAGGACTTTTCGATAACAGTCACGTATAGCCGGTCAGCCGTTCCCATCGTCATTTCAAAAATCTGCGCTCCGCCTATGATCATCACTTCTTCTGCATAGTCTCTTGCTTTCTGAATGGCTGTATCCAGATCATGTACGACCACTGTGCCTTCCGCCTGATACGATTCATTTCGCGTAATGATGATGTTCAATCTGCCTTTAAGCGGACGTCCGATCGAATCGAACGTCTTCCTTCCCATCACCATTGCTTTTCCCATGGTCTTTTCTTTGAAGTAAGCCAGTTCTTCTGGAATATGCCACGGCATTTGGTTGTCTTTTCCTATCACTCGATGCAGATCATGTGCCACTAGTAATGAAATCAACTGTTTCTCCTCCTCATACCGCGATCGGTGCTTTGATTCTTGGGTGCGGATCATAGCCTTCTATCGTAATATCTTCTGTCTGCAAGTCGAAAATGGAACGGCCTTCATAACGGACTTTCAAAGTCGGCAGGTCTCTTGGATCTCTTGACAGCTGCTCTTTTACTTGATTTATATGATTTTGATAAATGTGGGCATCACCGAGCGTATGGATAAACTCTCCCGCTTCAAGTCCGCATTCATGTGCAATTAAATGAATCAATAACGCATAGGACGCAATATTAAACGGCACGCCAAGGAACACATCCGCACTTCTTTGGTACAATTGGCATGACAGTTTTCCGTCCGCTACGTAAAATTGGAACAGCAAATGGCAGGGCGGCAATGCCATTTCATCTACTTCTGCCGGATTCCAGGCAGTTACGATATGACGACGTGAATCAGGATTCGTTTTGATGCTTTCGATGACTTGCGCCAGCTGATCGATCACACCGATTCCCGAGTCCCATGCACGCCACTGTTTCCCATAGACAGGCCCCAAATCCCCGTGGTTTTGAGCAAAGGTTTCATCTGCAAGTATTTTTTCTTTAAATGCTGCAAGTTCTGCTTGATAAACTTCTGCAAACTGCTCGTCTTCCAGTACTCGATGACCGAAATTCGTCATATCTGGTCCCGTGTACGCTTCACTTTTCACATAGCGCTCAAATGCCCACTCGTCCCAAATGCCGTTACGCTCCTGAATGAGCGTCCGAATATTCGTATCGCCCTTCAAAAACCACAGCAATTCAGACACGATTAAGCGAAACGCCGTCCGTTTTGTTGTCAGCAGGGGAAAACCTTGCGCCAGATCAAAACGCATCTGATAGCCAAACACGCTGTACGTTCCAGTTCCGGTACGGTCTCCTTTTTTCGTTCCTGTTTCAAGAATATGTTCACAGAGATTTAAATATTGCTTCATTTTCAAACTCCTCTATCTAAAGATGCCACTTGGTTAAAGTAGTTACATTATAGCATTATTTCCGCTTCGACAATAATAATGTCTATCCCCGAAATTCAGACAAAAAAACACACCGCAAAATGGCATCTTACGAAAGCCATTTTGGCGGTGTGTTTTTCGACCAATAAATATCACCCAGTGTGTGATGCGCGGTAAATTCGTCTTCAGCCGTGTGGTAATGAAAATTGTAAAAATAGCCGTCGATCGGGCGCTTTTCTGTACGTACATGGAATCGGATTACGTCTTGTTCTGCCGTTTTATCGTAGACATGGAAAATCTTTTCTGCGTAATCGCCTGAAGGCTGTTCCGTAATTGCGAGCCGGCGTTCTGATGCGTTATGTAAGCTTGTCTGGATGACTGCCTCGATTCGCGGGAAAATTTCCGTATCAAATTCATTTTGAATCACTGGCCCGATGCGCTCGCCAAACTTTTCGTAAGATAGCGAACGTGCAGTGCCGAGCAGCAAGTCTTCATCTGAAAGAGTTGGATAAGCAGGTGTAGTCAGCTGATCCGTTGGCGAGTCACCTAAATCAATTGAATAATGGGTATCACGTGTCGTGGAATCGGTTTCATTCGGTTCGTCTTTGTCTTGAAAATTCAGCCAGATTTCATGGCTCGGCGTAATGGCACCAAGCGTTAATACTGCGACAGAGGCAATCATAAACCGCTGCAGCCATTGCTTCATATTCCCCACTCCCTTCAAAATTCCGTCATACATCTTACTTAGTCATACGAAATGCACGGCAAAAGGTTTCTTCTTTCTCTATTTCATTGTACAATAAAGTCAAACTTGTATCATTCTTTTCACAAAAAGTTCGCTGATTGCAAGTTAAGCGGAATTCAACCAACCGAAATGCTGGATAAAAGGAGGTCGCAACAATGGACGTTAACATGCTGCTGGGAATCGGAATGCTAGTATTGACTCTATACCTGAGCTCCCTTAATTTCACTCATTAATGAACAAGTGCTGAGAGCGCCGTTTAGACTCGACAGGCGTTGGAGGAATAGCAATAAAGGCGTTCTTTGCCTTTACTGCTATTCTGAAACGTCCCGAGAGTCTGGCGCTCGAAGCCGGATGAAATCAAAAGCGGAAGACGCCGTTCAGCCTCGACAGGCGTTGGAGGGCTTAAAAATAAAGGCGCTCTTTGCCTTTATCTTTAAGACCAAAACGTCCCGAGAGTCTGGCGTCTGCAGCTGGATGAAACCAAAGTAAAAAACTGTGCACACTGAGTTAACTCTCAGTCTGCACAGTTTTTTTATGAAAATTAAGTTGGTACGCTCGGTTGAGAGCCAGTTTGGTGCGGTCTGAAGCGAGTTACAAGCGTTCAAATAGAACTTTCGTTCGGATGTGTGTAAGGCAGTTTGGTTCGGTTCTGCTAAGGTTTGGTTTGCTGCTGCAGAACTTTCGCTCGGATTGGCATAATCACTTCTCCAAAACACCATAATGCACTTTCGTATGTAAACGAATTTGCTGAATAAAACCAAACCGCTTGAACATGGGCGACTGATAATGGTCTTTCAGCACCACGCGCCGCTTGCAAACTCTTAATGCCTCCTCCACCCACTCTTCCGTCAAACTGTAAGAAGTCCCGACCGACCGCAGGCTCTCAAAATTAGAAGATTCCTCGATGGGTGTAGTAAACATAGGATCAAGGAACACGATGTCATAGGAATTACTCGGACGAGTTTTCAAAAACGTCACCGCTTCCGAATGAATGACTTGAATGCGCTCCATTGCTTCTCGTAATAAAGGAAAATCAATCGGGAAACTGTACAGGCCCGTCTTCGTTAAAAATGCGACGATTTCATCTGCTTCTGTCCCTGTTACTGTTCCTTTTTCTCCGACGGCGCTTGCCGCAATGATTGAATCCGATCCGAGACCTAATGTGCAATCTAAGAATGAATCACCGGGTAAGAGTTCTGCTGCGGCTACTAAAGGATCGGTTTCGCCTTTTAAGATACGCTTTAAACGATAGGTTGCAGAATTCGGATGAAAGAAAAATGGTTCTTCGCTGCCTCTCTTATAAAACGAAAAGCGGTCCTTCCCCGCCACAAGCACATCCGATTGATAGATGTCCTGCAGTTTGGTGATGGACCGCTTTTTTCGTTCAACGACAGGAGCCTGCAAACGTAACGCTGCTTCTTGCAGCAAAGCAGCGGACTGTTCATCAGGTCTTCCGGCCGTCGTCATAATCAGGCTCACTGACCGACTACATTCGTCAATACATCGACGAGGTGATCTTTAATATGATCTTTGTCAAAGTTCTCGATTTGTTCACGAGGCACGAAATACGCAAGTTTGCCTTGATTCCATATCGCAATCGAAGGAGAGCTCGGTGGAATTTCGGGGAAGTGCGCGCGCATAGCTTCCGTCGCTTCCTTGTCCTGTCCGGCAAACACCGTCAATAAATGATCGGGCTTCACTTGTTCCACTGCTTCACGCACTGCGGGGCGTGCCAAACCGGCTGCACAGCCGCAGACAGAGTTAATGACAATAAGTGCTGAACCTTCTAACTCTTTTAATGTATCTTCCACTGCCTCAGCTGTTGTCAGTTCAGTAAATCCTGCAGTTGTCAATTCTTCGCGCATCGGGGTAACAATCCCACGCATGTACTCGTCGTAAGCATTCATTGAAAATCTCCGCCTCTCTAAAATAGATACCGTTTCTATCTTATCGCGTTCAGTGGAGATTTTCATCTTATCTACTCGCCCTATTAGTTATGTTGCTTTTAAAGTCAATAAAGTTCAATGAGGTTTCTTACTAATAATGAAGGAACATATGATCCCTATTAGGTTTCTTTTCATACTTTGTAATGGTATAATTGAAGAGTAGAAGACATACAGCGGATGGGCGGTTGGCACTCCCTTTGAAAGGGGGTGTTTACATGGTGACATACGAAGCAATGAACATGTTATTTCAATTTGGCGTGTTCCTCGCAACAGCGGCAACAGCCATTGTAGCGATAATTGCTCTATTCATCAACAGAAAAAAGTAACCACCCTCCGCTAACGCCAAGTAAGCTGAGTGGTTACTCTCTTTGTAATACCTTAAGTCTTTACTGGCCAACCGCACTTCATGCGGATGTCAGCTGCACTGACTGGGTGTTGACGCACCCGGTCTTTTTTAATATATGTTTATCTTACCACATTTATACGATTTCAACACCTATTTTAGTTGCTGTACCGGGTTCTCATGCAATTACTATAGGGTTGCTGAATCATTAAAAGGATTGCCATCCATGTGAACCTGAGATATAAATCGTTGTCCTTTTGCAAAAATTATCATCTTCACTTTTCGTCTTCTTCACAATCTTTACGTTTCACAATCGTCTTACTGCCCGAATACAACCCGCTCGCCGACAACCCCATAATGATCCCGCCCAATATTCCTGATTTCCAATCATACGGAAACAAGTAAAAGATCCCGCCACCAATACCTAACGCAAGTGATAAAATCGGCATCAGTTTTTTTGGCAGGCCATATAGTTTTAGAAGTTCTATCAATCCGATAATAACCGGAATCAGTACAATATCTGTTACTTCCAAAGCGTGTCCTCCTCCTCTTTTTTCTATTCTATTCAGACTGTATGCAAGATGAATCGGCGCTTTGCATAGAGTAAAGAAGAAATATTGGCGAAAAGGAGAATGACATGGTTATTGGATTGATAGGTATTTTAGTGCTGGTCCTATTGCTGCCATTTACGGTACACCGCATAGAGCGCAACCTGGAACTATTTTTGTTCTTGATGGGCTGCGCTGCCGCATATATCAGCGGAGTGCTGCAGCCGCCGCTCATCACGAAGGCACTCCAAGACCCTCTTCATATTACGTTTGCAGTCATTGCAGCGGGCATTGTCTTCCGCTGGGTGCGCGGTCCTTTTGAGAGTGCTGTTCTTTATTGGAGCCGGCTCCTTCCATTCCGGCTTTTCCTGGCCTGTATCATCATGATCCTCGGTTTCATTTCGAGTATCATTACCGCGATTATTGCAGCACTTGTGCTTGTTGCCATCGCTTCCGTGCTGCAGATGGACCGCCGTTCAGAAATACGCTTTGTAATCCTGGCATGTTATGCAATTGGAATGGGCGCGGTGCTGACACCTATTGGAGAACCGCTTTCGACGATTGCGACCAGTAAATTAAACGAGGATTTTTATTATCTGATGAATCTGCTTGGATGGGATATTGTGGCGGGCGTTTTCGCTTTCGGATTGCTGGCCGTCTTCTTGATCAAGCCCAGTCGCCGTTCAACCCGGGATTCGTCCGGACAAGCGGCGGAGTCATATGGGGGCATTCTCGTAAGGGGGATGAAAGTCTATATTTTCGTTCTTGCATTGACACTTCTAGGTGCAGGGTTCGAACCGCTGATCCGTCTTTATTTACTGGACCTCCATCCGCTGACGCTATATTGGATCAATATGATTTCTGCCGTCCTCGATAATGCGACACTGGCTGCGGCGGAAATCAGTCCCGCAATGGACGAAGCAACCATTCAGGCAATTTTACTCGGATTGCTCATTAGCGGGGGGATGTTGATTCCCGGGAATATCCCCAACATTATCGCAGCAGGCAAATTGAATATTCGGAGCGGTGAATGGGCGCGTACCGGTGTCCCGCTTGGCTTGTTTGCGATGGTTGTCTATTTTGCCATTTTGCTCGCGAGGCAATGAAAAAAGACCGCTGCCATGGCGGTCTTGTCCATTACTTGTTTACCTTAACCCATACTTTATACTTATCGTCATCTATCTCGACAGTCTTTGTATTGGGATTTGCTGCACTGTTTTTCTTTATGTACCCTGCTTCAAATGATGCAGTGGCAGTACTCTCGGTAGTTATTTCTTCGGAAGGTACACCAATGCTTATCGCATCTGTCACTGACCAGGAATCTTTTTCAGATTTTTTCACATTGGCGATAAATATTTCTTCTTTTTGATCCATATTGCCTTTATAGACAGTAATTACCCGATCGTTATCTACTTCCAGCGTTCTGTAAACTTTGATCACTTCTGCGAAACCTTCTTCTGCATGAAGCTGATCGAGCGCTTCTTCCGGTGTATTTGACATGCTGCTTTTACTTGCCGCGCAGCCTGTTGCCAGCAATAGAGTCAGAAGTAAGAAAAATATTTTCTTTTGCAAAACATCAGCTCCTTCTATAAGTATATCTACCTTGGTTTTCGGCCCATTAAACACAAGTCAGCGCAGCAACTTCCTCATGACGACAACTGGAACAGATGCTCCGTCAGCTCTCTTGACAATCGTTTCTTCATAGATGTAATAACCAATCGACTGATAAAGATGTATATTTTCCGGTACATCTATCCGCACTTTGCATAATAATTCATGCTTATTTTGTTGTTTTGCAAGATCTTCTAAATAATTGAGAATTTTTTTGGCGATGCCCTGGCCATGTCGTTCAGGAATTACAGACAGCCTGAAAAAATACATGCTGTTCTCTTCCATGCGAAAACGCACCATCCCGGCCGGCTGATCTTCCACATAGCAAATAATCGCCTGCTCGCCGTTTTGCAACCCTTCTGACAGAGTTTGTACCGTTTCATCCAGCGCGCTGGAAGGCGGATTCTCATTTTGATATTTTAGAAACGCCTGGATCATAATATCGTGAATGACAGGCGCATCCTGTACTGTGGCTTGAATGATTTTCATAGAACTCCCCACTTTTTGCAATATGTTTGGAAATCAGCTTATGCTTTCTGTATATAATCAGCCAGCAATAGAGGATTACACTCTCTCATATATATCTCTTCCGCCGGGAAATATCTGTGCTCATACTTGTCGATAATCTTTTCTCTGCTGCCGATATATGTATCTCTTTCAAGCACACGCGAAAGTCTGGTCTGTCTGTTTACATCAAGATAAATAACGTAATCAAAGTACGGCCGCAGCTCTGGACGCTGCAGAAACACACCTTCTATAATCACCGTTGAGCCAAGTGGAATTTCAATTTCCTGCTCACTGTAGCTGTCTGTTTCCTTATCATACAGTTCCAGAGTACGTTTCACTTCCAAGCCGTTTTTCAAGGGCGTTAACAATTCGCTGTTCAAGTACTCATACCGCCACTGCAGCTGATAATAGCAGAACCATTCTTCGTGCTCAGCGTTGTAACGGACTTTCTCCGGATGTATGAAATCGTCCAGATGAAACAGATAGGCACTTTTTAACGACTGCAACAGCTTTAATGCATAAGTTGATTTTCCTGATCCGCCCAATCCGTCTACTCCGATCAGTACGGATCGTCCCGATGATTCAGGCAGTGTAGGTAACATATCGCCATTTTCTCCTAACTATCTTTACTTTATTTGTCCATCCTGCGCAAAAAAACTTCAAAGTTATTATCACTTTTTTGCTGCCTTATAAACGTCTAGGACATATTTTAATCTAAGAATATTTTCCTTCATCATACCATACTGCACTTATTTTCCATTAAGATAATGTTTAATCAGTGGATTACACAGAAAAAGCATTGCCCGTATGCAATGCTTTTCTGCAGACTTTATTATTTCCCCCGCTTCGACAAGCGCCCAAGCAAGAATACCCCTGCCGCCAGACCGATCACGGTATTGGTCTTTCTAGTAAACACTTGCTTCGTCATCAGATTAATGTTCTGCGGACGTTCTGCCAGTCTGCGCATGAAATAGCCGTACCAATCCTCTCCGAACGGTACATAAGTACAGAATTTATAGCCTTCCTTAGCTAAAGAAAGCTGCAGATCTTTACGGAATCCGTAGAGCATCTGGAACTCGAACTGATCATGCGGAATACCATATTCTTTTACAAAACGTTTCACATGGCCAATGATTTTGTCATCATGTGTGGCAATAGAGGTAAACGTTCCATGTAGAAGATGCCACTCGATGATCTTAATGAAATTCTCATCAATTTCTTGCTTTTGCTGATAGGCCACGGCAGGCGATTCCTTATAGGCGCCTTTCACCAGACGCATCCGTAAATCCCGATGAGCGCGTGTATCCTGTAATGCACGGTGAAAATAAGCTTGAATTACGGTCCCGATATTTGTGCAGCCTTCTTCTGTCAGTTCATCAACTAGCCGGAACGTCGGCTCAAGCCTCGGATAGTTTTCCATATCCAAATTGACAAAGATGCCATCACGGCCGGCTTGCTCCGCAATTTCTTTGATTTGTGCTTTGCAAAATTTATAATCAATGTCGAGGCCGAGCTGGGAAGGTTTTATGGAAAGGTGTGCATCCGCCTGTTGCTCACGGATGGCATCCACTACGGCCAAAATCTGTTCTTTCGCCGCAATGGCTTTGCCTTTGTCATAGACAAATTCACCTAAGTTATCAATCGTACAGGAGATACCGGCCTGATTCAGTTCTTTAACACTGTCCATCATTTCCGCAATATTGGTTCCTGCCACCACTTGCTGTGCACCGAGCTGTAAACCATAAGTTTGAGCGGCTCTGTTCAACAGCTGATTTTCCGATAACCCGATAAAGAAATTTCTCAGCATAAGTTCCACCTCTTTTGTATAATCTGTATATTCAAATTATAACATGAGCGATGCAACTATTCCTATAATTCATCTGCCGGATATTTTCTTATACCCCTATAAATGGCAGACTTCTGTCCGCAGGGCTGTTCGGTTTGATGATGTCCTGCAAGTCCAGCAGCGGAATCGGGAAATACGGGAAACCCTGTACATATGGGGAGATTTCATACAGCTGGAAATAGACGACGAGTGAAGTGTCGGCAATGTAGAAATCCTGGTCGGGACGAATTTTTGTGAATGGTTCGAGGACGGAAATTTCCCACTGCTGAATATGTCGCCGGATGTATTCTGAAATCCGCTGTACATAGGGGCTGCCCGGCTTGAACAGATCAGGCAGACTGTAACTTCTGCCTGTCTTTGTATCGAACGTCAAAGATTTGCAGTACGTCATGCCGTGTGCTCCCCCGGTAAATGAGTACACAATGAGATTGATACTGAGAAGCCCTCTCTGGTTATTCTTCAGTTCGTACGAAGCAAGCAGCTCTACCAGACTTGGTTCATAATAATTGCCTTCAACAAGCAGTTTATTCATCTCTTTAAATATCATTTGATTGAGCTGCTGCATCATTTTTGATTCTTCCAGCTGCGTAATGACCGGATAATAAATATCCACTTTCGGTTTCGTGTTCTTCACATGATAGGTTTGAATAACGGCAGGCGATTTCATGGATTCATCCTTCCCAAGACATTTGTCTACTATATGCAGGGAACGGACGGAAAGTTTCTCGCTTTTTCATCTGCCGTATGGTAGGATGGACCTTCAATCATATGAGGATGTGACGTAAAATTGATTACTATTAAATTGCCCGAACCAGCTGTGACAATCGTTCGCAGAAAACAGGAAATGACGTCTGAAGAGACACCGATCAAGCCGATTTATGGATTTATCGATTTCCATGAAATCCCGCGTGATAAAGGCGGACTTTTACTGTTCTTCAACCAAAGTGACGAGTTATTATTCGTAGGGAAAGCAAGAAAATTGCGCCCGCGTCTGAAAAAGCACTTTGAAGATACAGTCTCTCCATTGCGCAATCACCGAGAAGAAGTGGCGAAAATCTCTGCGATTCTTGTCGACGATCCAATGGAACGCGAAATCTACGAAACATATGTCATCAATACGGAGCGCGCGAAGTATAATATCGAAAAAGCGTTCTACAAAGACTGAAGCTGTCTGCACTTTTGCAGATAGCTTTTTTATTTCATGAAATCCTATATACCTTCCGCATCTTTCGCCAGCTGTACGTCGATAATAGCAGGGACAGCAAGTTTGTCTTTGCCGAACGGATCGCTCAGCAGAATAGTGGAAGCTGAGGGGTTCAGCGCTTCGATGATGCCTTGATAGAAGTGCACCTTGCCTTCATGCCAAGTTTTGATTGCTACCTCGCATTTCCTTCGCCAAGCAGTTTCCAGCGTCTGCTGCATCGACTGCAATTCAAAATCCGTCAGCTCGGGCCGTTCGGTATACTGATCTTCCTGCTGCCAGTCCCGAAGTCTCTCCAAATGTTCAGGAAGCATCAGTGAAGTCCACTTCATGTTTCCACGGTCACGATTTCGATCCATATGAATCCCTCCCTCCAAAAGAGTATGTATGTTCGTTAGTATACAGAACGTATATTCTTGTTGCAATGTAAAAAAAGACCATCGCGTCATAAGCGATGGCCTGTCATTACTTCGGCAAACGGAAAGAGCCTACAAAAACTTCCAGTTCATGTGCCATTTGATTGGTCTGATTGGAGCGGTCCGAAATTTCTTCGATGCTGGCCGTAGTTTCTTGAGCAGCTGCCGCTATATTATTTGTCATATCTTCAATATCGCGTACTGAATGTGTTAAGTTTTCTATTAGCTGTACCACTTCCGTCGATTTCTCAGCTTCCGATGTCATCAGCTTGGAGATGTTTTTAATTTCCTGTACCGTTTCTGCGACTGCAGAGGAAACATTGCTGAGTGATTGTGAAGTGAGCCGTACGGTTTCAGTACCTTTTGTAATATGCTTGGTGTTTTCCGAAGTAGAGGAAATTACCTGCTGAATGCGTTCGGAAATATCCTGCACCAGCTTCTCCACTTCAAGAACTTCCTGATTGGACTGTTCAGCCAGATTTCTGACTTCTTCCGCTACTACAGCGAAACCTTTTCCATGCTCTCCTGCACGTGCGGCTTCAATTGAAGCGTTAAGCGCAAGCAAATTCGTTTGTGCGGCAATGCCGGCAATTGAACCTGTAATATTTTGAATCTTCGTAGTGGATTCCACTAAGTTTTGTATCGTATCGCCGACTTCCTGAGAGCCTGTGCGAATTAACTCCATATCTCTGCTGATTTCATCCGCACGTTTTGCTCCTTCAAGCGCGATATTCATCGTTTCATTGGAATTGACCAGCATTGCGTCGGCATCTTCTTTTGTATTCCGAAGATCATTTGCTAAGCCGGACAAGATCGCTGTTGCATTCTCTGCATTCGTTGTACCGTCAGTTACTGCAGTTGCAACTTCTTCAATACTGTTTGCCACCATAGAAACCGCTTCGCGCATCTCGTGCAATGATCCGGACGTCTCGCCGGCATTTTCTGACAGCTTATGCGAAGTCGTATTCATTGTCGAAATCATTTCCTGCAGATTGACAGTCATACGGTTCAATGTGCGGGCCAAATCACCTACTTCATCATTCGAATGAACTTCTGTTGCAGCTACCGCTAAATCACCGTCCGCAATCTTTTTTGCCTGCTCAATTAAACTGGAAATCGGCTTCGTTTTGCGCCGGATCAGGAATCCTGTTCCTATTGATGCAAGCAGCATCGGGATAATACTGATCAGAATGCCGTCACGAACGACAGCCCATGTTCGATCTTTTACAATATTGGCATCGAAATCGATGACGCTTACTGCCACGACTTCTTTGCTGGTATCATGATCTTTATGAATCGGCGCATAGCCTGACAATCGTTTCATCCCGCCGAATTCATACGGCTGAGAATAGGTTGGATGATTATGCTCGAGCAGTTCGTCAACGGCTTTTTTATCCATTTGGAAAGCATCGCCCGGTTTGAATCCTTTAGCGCTTAAATTATCATCCAGCGCAATCAGGTTGCCGTCTAAATCAAGGATATATTGTGTTTCGAATATATTTTTATGATCAGTCGTCCAATTCAAAGTTTGGCCTATTTCCTTCTGTGTCTGCGCATCGCCCGCCAATGCTTTTTCCATATCATCGGGCCGGATTAAACCAGTGGTTATATTCGCACAGCCATACGCTTCAATCCCTGCTGCATCATATAATTTATCATAAGCAGTTTTATATGTAGCAAGAGAAGTGATCGCTAACATCACCACTAAGATACCAGCAATAATGGTACCGAGTTGAAATGTTAATGAATCCTTAAATTTCATCAAACCTTATGCCCACCT
The DNA here is from genome assembly GCF_023707945.1 of Sporosarcina sp. NCCP-2331. Lineage (NCBI taxonomy): Bacteria > Bacillati > Bacillota > Bacilli > Caryophanales > Caryophanaceae > Sporosarcina > Sporosarcina sp. NCCP-2331. Next base: position 53,570 of record NZ_BRCD01000013.1, on the reverse strand, counting down.
TTCACGTTCTTTTCATCTAGTTCATTTGTTGTCTCAATCATACGCTATCTATCTCGAATTAAAAAGCAGAAAATGAAAAACTCTATACTTTTGAATTGATATAATAAAAACTTTATAGATTTTTGTCATACAAATGTTGTAATTGTTGGAATTGCTGTATGATGAATAATATATAAGCATAAAGTTTTCCGAATGAAAGGCAGGAGTCCGATTTGAAAGATAAACAAACTATTTTTAATTTACTGCATGTGATGGATCAAGTAACGAACAAAATGCTGATTCGTTTTCAACAGGAATCCGAACTGGCGCTGGGCATTTCGCATATTCTCGTTTTGCTGGAATTGCATAACAGCGGAGAGCAGCGGCCGTCTGATCTGGCAGAAGTGCTTGGCTATACCCCAGCTTCACTGACGCATTTATCCACTAAACTGATTAACAACCATTATATTACGACACGAAATGACGAAGAAGACAAACGGACAAAGTATTGGGAAATAACTCCGTTGGGGATAGAAGTCTTAGATAAGGCAAAAAAACACGGCCAAGCAGTACGTACCGAATTCTTCAGCCATCTGTCAGAAGACGAACAAAAAAATCTGCTGCAGATTTACACGAAATTGAATGATACGTTTATTTGATTGATAAGTTTACATAGAAAAAAGGCTGCCTGCTTGGCGGCCTTTTTCAAACTAATTGAACTACAAGAACAGCAGCCGTCAAATGGAAATCTTCTTGAGGGGCACAGCGGACGGTTTCCCGAATAAATATCCCTGAAACAGCTGATAGCCTTTATTTTTAAGCCACTCAAAGTCAGCCGCTTCTTCAATGCCTTCTGCTAATGGCACAGAACCGATTGCCAGTGCTTTTTCAAGAAATTGTCCGGCAATCCGCTGCTTATCCAAATCTTCTGCGATACCCTGTACATATTTAATATCCAGCTTCATATAATGCGGATTCAAGTAAGAAAGCACTTCTGCCGTATTGTAGCCTTCCCCGACATCATCAAGGGCATATTTGAATCCTCTGGAATGATAATACTTCAAAATGGTCTTCAAATGATCCAAGTCTTCCACTTTTTCCGATTCTACGACTTCAAAAATGAGACGATATGGATCGATTTCCAGTTTGTTGGCTAATTCAATCGTAGAGCGCAGACAAAATTCCGGCGCATAGATGGAAGTCGGCACAAAATTGATGAATGCCTTCTGCGTAATATGTTTTGCGTATCTAACTGCAGTCAGCCGGCACACCCGGTCCAGCGCGTACAATCTGCCGCGTGTTTTGGCAGCGGAAAAAATTTCTTTAGGATAAATGACGGTACCGTCTTTATGATAAAATCGTGCCAATAATTCATAGGCGTAAATTTCCAAATCCGCTGTGACAATCGGCTGGTAATGGCTAGTCAGCTGCTCGTCTTTAATGACCTGGTCAATCCATTGCTCTTCAACGACCTGCATAACTTCAGAAAAAGGACGCCACTCCGTCTGGTCAACCCGGAAATGAATGGTATCCATTTGTGCTGCATGATCTGTACAAAAGTCGTATAATTCTTTTATCGCCTGCTCTTTCACGTAATAGATCGAATCGGTTTGACGCACCAGCATATTGGCTCGTTTCAAATGCTTCTCCACCGATTGAATCAGTGCCTGCTGCTGACAATTTTTAAATGAAACTTCATATTCTAGGTCTATGACTCGACAAGCATTACAAGGCATATCATTGCCCCCTTTTTCAATTTTAAGATGCAGTTGAATAACTGTTCTGCATAAAGACGGACTGGTTGCTTAGTCAGTGCTCAGTACTCTTACAATGTAAATTTTGAGTCCAACTTATATAAATGATAACATGATGTAAGTACTTTCCTCGCAGATTAACCTGAGTGCTTGATGATATTTAGCCGGCAGGTGTTTAGATTCCTTTCATTTGTGGAAAGACAAGGGTATAGAACGTCTATCGGCACTGGCAATTAGGCAGACGTTTTGTATAGTTAAGGTAAAGGTTTTTATTATGTGGAGGTGACGAGATTGAAGGTGCTCTTGTATATTAGTGCCATTGTTGCCGTAGCGGCTTTAGTAGTCATTGCAATTGCTATTATTAAAACGGCCAAAACGGTCAAAGAAGCGATGAAAGATGTAACAGACACCATGAAACGCGTAGAAGTGAAAGTGAGCGGCATCACGGACAAGACCGATCAGCTGATGAATCGGACGAATCAAATTACCGAGGATGCAAACGCTAAACTGCAGTCCGTAGATGGACTTGCCGCATCGGCTAAAGAACTGCGGGATTCAACAGAATACGTCCAGCACTCCTTGGCGAAGATGGCGGACCAGGTGGCTGCACCTCCTGGCAAGTATGCGAAATTGATGCAGCAGACAACCGTTTTATCTGAAGCGGCAGCGCGGATGTATTACAGCGCGAAGCAGCAGAAAGGAAAGAGGTGAACTGAATGGATTGGGTACTGGGCATTGGTGTCTTACTCATCGGTATTGCTCTTATTATAGTGGCAGTGGTGCTGATCAAGCCGCTCGGAAAATTAACCGAAGTGCTTGAAAGCGTAAAGAAAACTACTGACACCCTGCCATCAACGGTAGCGGACATTACCGGCCAGACACAGCAAATACTTCATACAAGCAATGAAACAATCAGTAATGTGAATAAACAGGTTTCTGAAGTCACACCTGTTTTCCAAATTGTCGGAGATGTCGGTGAAGCTTCACGTGAAGTCACAACAGCTGCACTTGACCGTTCTGTACGATTAAAGGAACGTGTAGGAAATGCAAGCGGGTTTGTTCAAGAAAAAGAATACAAAGGCCTCTATGGTATGGTCACATTAGTATTTTATCTGATGCAGCAAAAGAAAGAACTAAAGAAATTTAAGTAATCAAAAAACACTTTCCGCATAAACGGGAAGTGTTTTTTCTTGGGAGAATAGAAAACGCACCCTGTGTAAATTCACAGGGTGCGGGAAATTAATAAGCGTTTTCGTCAGGAGCAGGAAGTTTTCTGGCTGAAGGTTTATGTTCATACTGCGTATCCGCAGACTCTTTACGTTTCTTAAAGAAATAATAGCCGAGCATAGCTGAACCATAAATACTGCCGAGTTTTTTATTCTGTTCCGACGTTGCGGTATGATCTCCTTTTTGCTGAACCGATGAAGTGACATCGACCAACGAAGAAGTCAGCGCCTGAGTGGATTCACCCAAGTCACCCACCACTTGAAACAGCGGGGTTAAATTTTCAATTTTCGTATTCATATCTGCTAATGTATGATTACTGTTTTTAATTAAATTCCCCGTCTCATCTAAAATGCCGTTGAGCTGGCGGGGAAGTTCCCCTACTGTCTTGTCCACATCCTGTAAGATGTTTCCTACTTGTTGCAACACTTTAGAGAAATAAATCGCCAAAATGATAAAGGCGACACCGATTAAGATAACACCAATTCCTACGAGATCCATTTTCATACCTCATTTCCACCAGAATTTTCCGAACCTTCTTTTCCGCGTTTCCAAGAACGCAGCAGAGTCGAACCAAATTCCCCATATTGAATTGCCTGAATAAAAGGCCGGGTCCCGGGAAGTGATCCGTCTTTCTCAAACTGTCTTGTACGTTTTGATACTTCCTCACTCAAATATTGAGTTGACCGTCCGACATTTTCAATTGTTGCGAACATGGGAGCTGCCGCATCCAATTTTACTTGGACATCTGCCGCCAGTTGCTCTGTTTCATTGAGCAGTCCATTTACATATTCCATACTGTGATCCAAATTCTCCTCCACCCGTTTCGCTGTGTGCGAGACTGTCAGCAGCAAATGAGAAGACTTTGTCAGCAGCAATGAGAGGTAAATGGCGACTATCAGAAAAGCGACCGCGATTAATAATACACCTGCATATGCCATGCATCGTGCCTCCTTTCGTAAAAGTGAGTATACCTTACTATTCTATACCACCCAGCGTTATTCTAAAACATCAGAAAAAACCTGCTTCTTCAATTTACGGAAGAAGCAGATCATTTTTAAACTTATTCTTCATGGCGTCCAACACAGCGCTCACATTCGTAGATTACTGATTCATGCTTCTCAGTGAACTTATCTCCGCACTCCGGGCATACTTTCTCCACGTTGTTTCTCATCTCATTATTCATTTTCATAATAAATTCCTCCATTCATATTGTTTGATTCACTGTACTGATACAGCATCTGTTTTATTGATACTAATATATAACAGTGTATATGGTTTTGTCACTGCTTTTGGATAAAATCTATTATTTTGCGATAGAATCCAAAAGAGACGGATGAACGACGAAAATTTAGAATTAAACAAAAATTGAGAGCGCAATCAATCTGCACTCTCAAAGTTTAGTCCTTACATAAGTAAACCGTACACTATAACGGCTGCGATGATGACAAGAAAGACCACCAATACTGTCCATTGCGCATTATCCGGCTTTTCTGGTCTGCTGTCCCACTTCTGCATAGAGTAACGCTTCCTTTCTGGTTACAATACTTTGCTTCACTTTATAGTTTTCCCCTCGCTTTTCAAATTAAACCCAGGAATTGATGTGTTTTCGTTGAAAAGTTATTCAATCATTTTAGTTCTTCACCAAAACAGGGTGTTTGGGAGGTAAGTGGAGAGAGACCGTTTCCCTGCGTTCCAGGCGGACGCGTGTCTTGCGGGCCCGCGGTGAGCCGACTTGGTCGCAAGCTCCCGCAAGTCGTCTCACCTGTCGGGCTGATCCTCCCGGAGTGGTTTTGCCGCGGGCTCACACGAAGTGAGTCATGCAACCGTTGCCGCAGGACGCGGCGTACTTAGGTTGCCTTCCACTTCGGTACACTGGCTGGTGTTTTAATACTCTTTGTGTGAGTAGGTAGTATGAGCATATTATTTAAGAATATAATGATAGTTGAGGTACTTCATGCAGTACTTATTATTCTGCAAAGGCTAAGATTCTTGTGATCAATGCGTTTGCAAAGTCAAGAAACTGGAACCACACCAATTAAATCTACACTGTGCAAAAAATTACATGACATACATTCCCCACACCAGCGAAGGCGCAACTGCGGGGTCGGCCGTGGCAGTGAGACTGCTGGCATGCTCTACGCCAGTAGGCTCACTGCGTAAGGCAATCCCCCAGCGCCGAAGCGAATTTAAACTGCAAACTCACACTCGCTTCAATCTTCCTGCAAAGTCGTGCAACAAAAACCGCACATACCAAATCCACACACTGCCAAACTGCATGATTTTCGCCATACGCACGTGACAGGTTTTCAAGAAAAGATTATGGCGCAAACCTGCTATTTTTAATGAAAATAGTAAATTTCATTAAATGAAAGCATTGAAAAAGCAGGAATACACAAGTAACCGCTTACATATATTATTAAGTCAATATTTGCAAAAAAGTTAAAAAAATAAACGCGCAATTTAGAACTTTCTTATGTTCACAACGTTTTTTTCATGTTATTATGAGTAAACGTTAAATCGTTACGGAGGTTAGATGATTAATTATGAAGGTGAAAAGTATGGAATCCAAAAGTATTCAAGTAGAAGAAATTTTAATTGCTAACCAGCTGCTGAAAGATGTAGTAGCTCACACGCCGTTACAAAAGAATGAGCGTCTGTCGGAAAAGTATGATTGTCATGTGTATATTAAGCGTGAAGATCTGCAGCATGTTCGTTCTTTTAAATTGCGCGGCGCTTATTATAAGATGAAACGCATTGAAACAGAAGCACGCCAGGCAGGGATTGTATGTGCCAGTGCGGGAAATCATGCACAGGGCGTAGCATATGCATGTGCACATCTTGATATTGACGGCAAGATCTTCATGCCGCAGACAACTCCTAAACAAAAAGTGAATATGGTAAAAATGTTCGGCCGCGACCGAATTGAAATTATTTTGGTCGGCGACACGTTTGATGACTGCTTTGAAAAAGCCATCGAATTGACGGATAAAGAGAAACGGATCTTTATTCACCCTTTCAATGACCGAGATATTATTGCCGGTCAAGCCACAGTGGCAGTTGAAGTGATGAACGATATTGAAGAGCCGATTGATTACGTTTTTGCAAGCATCGGCGGCGGTGGTCTCATGTCGGGAATCAGTACGTACATCAAAAACTTATCACCGCATACCCGCATGATTGGGGCAGAACCTGCAGGCGCAGCCAGTATGAAAGCTTCCATTGAAGCACAAAAAGTAGTACCGCTGTCTGCGATTGATAAATTCGTGGACGGAGCAGCAGTGAAATGCGTAGGCGATTTGAACTTCGATATCTGCAATCAATATGTCGAAAACATTGTCAGCGTTCCGGAAGGCAAAGTGTGCACCGCTATTTTGGATCTGTACAATGAGCACGCAATCATTGCAGAACCTGCCGGCGCACTCCCTATTGCAGCACTTGATTTCTATAAAAATGAAATTAAAGGCAAATGTGTAGTCTGTGTAATCAGCGGCGGTAACAATGATATCGGCAGAATGCAGGAGATAAAGGAAAAATCTATGATCTATGAAGGCCTCCTGTATTATTTCCTTGTCGATTTCCCGCAGCGTGCAGGCGCCCTGCGGCAATTCCTTGATACTGTTCTGGGTCCTGACGATGATATTACGATGTTTGAGTATACGAAAAAGAACAATAAGGAAAGCGGCCCTGGCTTAGTCGGCATAGAAATCAAGCGTAAAGAAGACTATAACGGCCTCATTGAACGAATGGAGCAAAATGGTTTTCCTTATAAAGAAGTGAATAAAGACAGCTCCTTGTTTGGGCTGTTAATCTAAATAGTATTGTAGACAGGCGTCTGGTAGCATTGCATACCAGACGCTTTTTGTGTTCATTCATTTAGAGGATTTCGAGAGCATGTTTCCTGAATTATTTATTTGGGTAGTTAGATATTAAAACCTGTCCATTATGCACATGCTGTATTTACATAAGAAGCCTTCTTTTTATGAAATTTACAGAAAGGCGGTGACGCTGATGACTAATCGACATAAAAAGTTTAGTATAGCCGTACTCTTCATCATTCCCCTGCTGCTACTTGCAAGTATCGCGGTTCCTCACTTCACGACGCTTCAATCAGGAGCGGACGTCTATTTGCAGACTGAACCCATAACCAAAAAAGACGTGAATGAAAACTATATCTTCTTGCGCTATGAAGTGGAAAAAGTGCCCAAAGAGCGATTAACAGCCAATTTGGTGAATCAATTAAAGCAGCCAAAAGATTTAGGAATGACAAAGGTTTACGGTATATTGGAAAAACAGAATGGCGTGCATCAGCTCATTTCGTTAAGTGAAGAAGAACCGGCTGACGGTGTCTATCTATCAGGCTGGCTGCCCCAAACAACAGAGCGGGAATATCGGGAGATCGAACATTATGTAGTTAATTTTGGTCTTGATTACTTTTATGTACCGAAGAAAGGCCATCGAGTTGCAGCAGACAGCCAGACAACTGGCATCACAAAAGCACATTTTAAAGTACTTAACGGCAGCGGAGTCATGCGCGGTGTAGAAATAAATTAAAAAGAAACAGAAAGGATGAGTTCAAGTACTCTTCCCTTCTGCTTCTTTTTTTATAATCCCAATGAAATATATTTTACTTCCAGATACTCGTCCATCCCCTGGTGTCCGCCCTCGCGTCCCAGTCCACTTTGTTTAAATCCGCCGAACGGTGCCTGCGGTGCGGAAGGAAGACCGTCATTTAATCCAACGATTCCATACTCCAATGCTTCACAAATACGAATTCCTGCTGAAATATTCTCCGTGAATACGTATGCTGCGAGTCCATAAATCGAATCATTCGCACGCTGAATCACTTCTTCTTCCGTTTCAAATGTCGTAATCGGCAGTACCGGACCAAATGTTTCTTCTTTCATACAGAGCATATCATCGGTAACGTTCGCCAGGACAGTCGGCGGATAGAATAAACCATTCTTCCGTTCTCCTCCGATTGTTTCAACGTTTGCACCCTTGGATTTGGCATCTTTTACATGTTCCCGTACCTTTTCTACCGCTGATTCATCAATCAACGGGCCGATTTCCACATTCTCCTCCAAACCATTGCCGACTTTCAGTTCATTTGTTTTCTTTAAGATTCGTTTAGTAAATTCTTCTGCCACAGAGGAATGAACATAAATTCGGTTCGCACAGACGCATGTCTGTCCTGCATTACGGAATTTAGCTCCAATCACACCATTTACTGCTTTATCCAGATCACTGTCAGCCATTACAATTGCCGGTGCATGCCCGCCCAGTTCCAATGAAATTTTCTTCATTGTATCGGCTGCGCCTTTCATCAGAAGCTTCCCGACTTCCGTTGACCCTGTGAATGTAAGTTTCCTGACACGTTCATCCTGTTGCCAGGCTTCTGCAATTTCTCCTGCACTTCCTGTCACGACATTGATGACGCCGTCAGGTATGCCTGCCTGTTGCGCAAGTTCAGCTAAACGAATGGCAGTCAGCGGAGTCTGCGAGGCTGGTTTTAATACGACTGTACAGCCTGCGGCAAGAGCAGGACCTGCTTTCCGTGTAATCATTGCTGCCGGGAAATTCCATGGTGTAATAGCAGCTACGACACCGACCGGCTGTTTATGAACGAATAAACGTTTTGAAGCAATAGCAGAAGGAATCGTCTCACCATAAATACGCTTGCCTTCTTCTGCATACCAGGTGATAAAACCATTGGCATAGCGTATTTCACCAAGTGCTTCCGATAACGGTTTTCCCTGTTCCATTGTCATCGTCTTCGCCAGGCTGTCTTCCTGCTCTTCAATCAATGCCGACCACTTCATCAAATAAGCGCTGCGTTCGTAAGCGGATAATGCTGACCAGTCTTTCAGTGCATGATAAGCTGCATCAACAGCCTGTGTTGCTTCACTTGCACCGCCTTTCGGCACGGTTGCAATTTTTTCCCCTGTTGCCGGATTCACTACATCCATTATCGGCAGCTCCGACCCTGTACGTTTTCCGTTAATCAGTAATTCCATTGCATCCATCATATCTCTCCTCTATTTTGCATCATTGACTCGTTCCACTGGTATATCCGCCACTATATCATTTAATACCCAACTGGCAAGAATCAAACCGGCAACAGACGGACAAAATGCATTGGACGCCGGCGGCATTTGTGCTTTTCGAATGGCGGCCTCCGGATTCCCTACTGTTTCGACTACATCTTCTCGGATGACAATCGGGCTTTCATCGGAGAAAACGACGGGCACACCTTTTGTGATACCAAGCTTTTTTAAACGCAAGCGCATGACTTTCGCAAGAGGATCGGTATGTGTTTTAGAAATATCGGCAATTTGAAAACGAGTGGGATCTGTCTTATTTGCTGCACCCATGCAGGAAATCACTTTCACTCCGCGCTCTATACATTGCTGGATCAAATGGATTTTATAACTAATTGTGTCCGATGCATCGATGACGTAGTCCGGTTGATAAGAGAAAAACTCTTCTGCTGTCTCATCTGTATAGAACATATGCAGATCAATGACTTCACACTCTTTATTAATATCTGCGATTCTTTCCTTCATGACGCCTGACTTCGATTTGCCGACGGTCGACAGATAAGCGACTAATTGACGGTTGATATTGGTAATGTCGACAGTATCTTTGTCCACGAGGATGATGCGTCCGACGCCTGATCTTGCACAGGCTTCAGCTGCGAATGAACCGACTCCTCCTACACCGAGTATGGCTACTGTCTTGCCTTTCATTCTCTCAATTCCTTCTTTGCCGATGGCTAATTCATTCCTTGAAAATTGATGTAACATGGGGACCTCATCCTTTATGCTAGATTGTCTTTTCTCTATGGTAAATCACGACTGGCGATCAGTGCAACTAACTGCATTTATAGACGCAAAAAACCCTTCTGCACGAATGCAAAAGGGTATAAGTGTAAAGTAAAGAAAAAATCCCGACTGTGCCGTCTTTGGATATCGCTTTGAACCCGCTTATAGCAGGTGGGTGTCTTATCCGGCTCTTTTGACGTCCCGTTTAAAGGCATGCCATCCAAGTTGGAATTGCAGACTCCCGACGATTTGATGTTGGGTCAAAACTGATTGGCAAATGACGAACACTTCAGGATTTCTACTAACTTCATCCTATCACACGCTATTTCATAATTCAATCAATTTGATGGCGTTGTTTTAAAAATGGTAGATTCCTCACTTTTTTGCGGTTTCAACTGCCACTTTAATCCCGAGTTCTTTCAGCTGTGCTTCATCAACCGCGCTAGGTGCTTCTGTCAATAAATCGCTTGCACTCGCGGTTTTAGGGAATGCAATTGTATCGCGCAAGTTGGTAGATCCCGCAAGCAGCATGACAATTCGATCTAGGCCAAATGCAATACCGCCGTGTGGAGGTGTTCCGTATTCAAACGCATCCAGCAAGAATCCAAATTGCTCTCTTGCCTGCTCGTCCGTGAATCCGAGTGCTTTAAACATTGCCTCCTGGACCTCACGCTGATAAATCCGCAAAGATCCTCCGCCGAGCTCATAGCCGTTCAACACTAAATCATAGGCCTGCGCTTTAACCGAAGCTGGATCTGAAGTTAATTGCTCCACATCAGAAGGCATTGTGAAAGGATGGTGTGCTGCATAATAGCGGCCATCTTCTTCATCATATTCGAATAAAGGCCAGTCTGTAACCCACAGGAAGTTGTATGTGGACTGATCAATAAGCTCCAAGTCTTTTCCTAGTTTCAAACGCAACGCGCCCAAAGAATCTGCAACAACTGATTTCTTATCCGCACCGAACAGAAATAAGTCGCCTACTTCACCTTGCCCGGCAGCTTTAAGCGCTTCTCCGATTTCACCGTCAAAGAATTTTGCAATCGGGCCATTAAAGCCGTCTTCTGTTACTTTCAGCCAAGCCAATCCTTTTGCCCCGTATACTTTCGCATACTCGCCAAGCGCGTCGATATCTTTACGGGAATATTTCTCGGCCGCACCCTTCACATTAATCAGCTTTACCTGGCCGCCAGTTTCAACAGCTCCTGCAAACACTTTGAATGAAGAATCCTTGACGATATCGGATACATCCGTCAATTCCATGCCAAATCGGGTATCCGGCTTATCTGAACCGAAACGGCTCATTGCTTCGTCGTATGGAAGGCGTTTAAACGGTGAAGGGATCTCAACACCTTTTACGTCTTTCATAATCTTGGTAATTAAACGTTCATTCAGCTCCAAAATATCTTCAATGGACATGAAGCTCATTTCCATATCAATTTGCGTGAATTCAGGCTGACGGTCTGCACGCAGGTCTTCATCGCGGAAACAGCGGGCAATTTGATAGTAACGGTCAAAGCCCGATACCATCAACAGCTGTTTGAACAGCTGAGGAGACTGCGGCAATGCATAGAATTCTCCTTCATGAACACGGCTTGGCACTAAGTAGTCACGTGCGCCTTCAGGTGTGGATTTTGTTAAAATCGGTGTTTCCACTTCGAGGAAACCTTCGTCATCCAAGAAATTACGCACTGTTTTCGTTATATCTGACCGCATTTTAAAAACACGTGCCAGTTCTGGGCGGCGAAGATCTAAATAACGGTATTTCAAACGCGTTTCTTCCCCTACGTCTGTTTCATCTTCAATCGTAAATGGAGGATTTTTCGCTTCATTGATTACTTTGACTTCTGTAACCTGTACTTCTATGGCGCCAGTTTTCAGATTTTTATTCTTTGTTCTTTCTTCGCGCTCAATGACAAGGCCTTTAATTTCAATGACATATTCATTGCGTAATGTTTCTGCGATTTCCAATGCTTCTTTCGAGATATCCGGATTGAATACGGTCTGGACGATTCCTGCACGGTCACGGACATCAATGAAGATGAGTCCTCCTAGATCGCGGCGCTTTTGGACCCAGCCCTGTAACGTGACTTCCTGTCCGATTTGCTGTTCTGTTAAGTTTCCACAATAATGAGTGCGTTTCATGACGACTACACTACCTTTCCATTCTTTGTTGTTATATTATTTTTGAAGTTCTTCGAGCAATTGATCCAGAGCTACTTTCTTCTGCTGTCCGTCTGCCATATTTTTCAGCTGGACGACGTTTTCAGCCACTTCATCTTCGCCGATCACAATTACATAATCTGCATCCAGACGATCTGCAGACTTCATTTGCGCTTTCATTTTGCGGTCCATGTAATCCATTTCACTGCGCAGGCCGTTTTCTCTCAGTCTGCCGATCAGTTCAAAACCTGTTGTCCGCGCTTCTTCGCCTAATGTGACGATATAAACGTCGAGTGAAGGCTCATCTGTCCATCCTTTATCTTCTGCTTCGAGTGCAAGCAATAAACGCTCAAGACTCATAGCAAAGCCGATGCCCGGTGCCGCCGGTCCGCCGATTTCCTCAGCCAGTCCGTTATAGCGTCCGCCGCCGCATAATGTCGTAATGGCGCCGAATCCTTTTGATGTACTCATAATTTCAAAAGCGGTGTGATTATAATAATCCAGACCTCTTACAAGATTCGGATCATATTCATAAGCAATTCCTGCAATATCCAGATAACGTTTTACCTGTTCAAAATAAGCAGATGAGTCTTCATTTAGAAAATCAGCCAATGAAGGCGCCATTTTCATTAATGGGTGCTCCCGGTCTACTTTACAGTCTAAAATACGCAATGGATTTTTCTCCAGACGATTTTGGCAGTCGCCGCAGAATTCTTCAATATGCGGAGAGAAGTGTGCAATCAGCGCTTCACGGTGTGCGTTTCTCGATTCTTTATCACCCAGCGAATTCAGAACGAGCTTAAAATCACTTAATCCGGCTTTTTTGTACACGTTCATCGCCAACTCGATCACTTCTGCATCTATTGCCGGATCGTCACTGCCGATTGCTTCAATGCCGAATTGCACGAACTGACGATAGCGACCAGCTTGCTGACGTTCGTAGCGGAACATCGGCCCTGTATAGTATAACTTTACAGGCTGATCTGCATAACCGAACATCTTATTCTCGACAAACGAACGAACAACTGCTGCTGTACCTTCAGGACGTAATGTCATCGAGCGATTTCCTTTGTCAGTGAAAGTGTACATTTCCTTTTGAACGATGTCCGTCGTATCTCCAACAGTCCGCTGGAATAATTCCGTCTGTTCGAAAATCGGAGTACGAATCTCTTTGTAGTTATAAACATCACAGATTGAACGGATAATTTTTTCAACACGCTGCCATTTCCAAGAAACATCAGGCAAAATATCCTGTGTTCCGCGGGGAACTTTAAAATTCATTTTTCCTAACTCCTTTCGTTGATCAGCTGATAGCGGGTATGCCTTCGAAAGAACACAAAAAAGCTCCCATCCCAAATAAAACAGGGACGAGAGCTTGCAGCTTCCGCGGTTCCACCCAAATTGACACAAACTGTGCCCACTCGAATCCGGATAACGGCCGGTTCCGTCCACGCCTACTGAATTCAGCATGAATCCCTCCATGGTGTTGTTCGCTTTACTGTTCTGTCAGGAAATTTCAGCCAAGTTCCCTGCTCTCTGTCCAGCCGTTTGTAAAGGTATTTTCCATATCATCGGTAAGTAGTTCGATTCGATTATTCACTATGTTAATCATTTCAGCTCAAACTGTCAACTTTTTTAATAAATTGTAGCGTTTCGCTTACAATGTTCGGTACAATACGAAGTATGGAGGTGACAGGGTGAAGAATAAGCGCTTTTATTCAATTTTATTTCTGGCAATCATTTTATTTTTCAGTAGTCTTCCAAGCGGCTACGCGGAGAAGATTACAGTAGATTCTCCTACACTGAATGTTCGCAGCGGTCCCGGACTTACCTATCCTGTAGTAGGTCAATTGTCGGATAAAGAAAGCCTGCAGGTTCTCGAAACGGAAGGTGACTGGCTGAAGATTAGGTTCGAGCAGCAGGAAGGCTGGGTTGCCAAGTGGTTGACAAGTTCAACTGATGCTTCCGAACAGCCGAAGGAAATCGTGTCGCAAGTCGATTCGCTCAATATCCGCTCAAGTCCATCCGTGCAATCTGCTGTAATCGGAAAAATGCGGGCAGGTGCTGTGGCTACAGCGACCGGACAAGAAGGCGACTGGGTTTCCATCACCTATGACGGCCGCGACGGCTGGGTATTTGCGGAATATGTATCTGAGACAAAGAAGGATTCTTTCAAGCCGGCAAATTCAGAAGAAAAGGTGGAGCAGCCGACTGCAGCGAAGGAAGTAACTAATCCCGATGAATTTACAGTTGCAGTGGAAACCCTGAATGTTCGTAAAAAAGCGACACAGCAATCAAAAAAAGTAACGCAGATTGCGAAAGGTGAAACTTACCCCGTAATCGAAACGGATGGAAACTGGGTGCAAATTCAACTGGACAAGAAGAAAACTGGCTGGGTTTATTCGTTCCACGGTCATCTTTCTTCCAAACAGCCGCAATCAGTTGCTGAAGACCAGGGTATCGTAACAATTCTGACAGATGGTACGAACCTGCGTGAGGAGCCTTCTACTTCTTCTTCCGTTGTATTCCGTGTGAATGCAGGTGAAAACTACCCGATAGTTACTAAACAGGATGACTGGTATGAAATTTCATTGCCTAACGGAAAGCAGGCATTTGTTGCAGATTGGGTGGTCACGACTACTGATCTCACTTCTCCAGATGCCAATAAGAGTAAAGAAACAGCGCGTGTTGAAGGCACGTTGAAAGGACTGACGATTGTAGTGGATCCCGGTCACGGCGGCCATGATCGGGGGACAACGGGTGCACGCGGGTCAATTGAGAAAGAGCTGACACTCGTTACCGCTGAACTTTTGGCGACAAAGCTTCAAAATGCCGGTGCAGAAGTCATTTTGACGCGTAATTCCGATACATATGTTTTACTTGGCGCACGTGCTTCCATTGCACAGTACCATGATGCAGACGCATTTATTAGTATACATTATGACGCGCACGTCGATCCATCGATTGCAGGCTTCACGAGCTATTACACTCGTTCTGAACAGCAGCCGCTGGCAGAGGCCGTCAATAGAGGGCTGGCTTCTAATGTCTCCCTGCGTGATCGCGGTGCGCAATTTGGCGATTTCCATGTTCTTCGCGAAAACAATCGAATCGGTGTACTCGTAGAACTCGGCTATTTGTCGAATTACAATGAAGAACGTCAAATCACAACGGATCGATTCCGTGAACAGGCAACATACGGTATTTACCAGGGACTGCTGGATTATTTTAATTGAAATAAAAAAGAGGCTGCTAGTTCAAAATTGAACTAGCAGTCTTTTCGATATACAGTGCACGGGTTGTCAATCCCGTAAATTATATCTCATAATCGGTAATTTGGAATGAGACCCCTTTTATAAAGTGAGGCCAGGATATTCAAAAATGATGCAGGGACTTTCTTCAAAAAGAAACGTTTTCGATAAAATTGCCGATGTGCTTTTTTTAGATTACTCCATTGTCTGCATTTTTTCATTTGTCTGTATCGGGCAACGTCAATAAGCTTGATGTTTCCGTCGGATGTAATGAAAATATTACGCAAGTGAATATCAGAAGGATTTAACCCCGCAGCCGAGGCCAATGAAAGTGCATAGTCAATTTCTTTAATATGATCTGCTGTTATAACTACTCCATAGGTCATACATTCAAAAAGTGTATAACCCTCGATATAATCCATGATAATATAGTTCGATCCCGTTTCGTAAATAGAGGGAAAGTAATGAATGCCTTGAAGCGATTGATAAATTTCAGCTTCTTCTATAGAAATATATGCCAGATTGGGAAAGAACACTTTCATTGCCTTATTTGTTGATGTAACTTTGAAAACAAATGCACTCCTGCCTGTTCCGATAAGGCGCAAGGATTTATCGCAGCTGACGAGGCGGTTTTCCTTGTCGATGATGACTGAATTTGCAAGTTCCAAATAAGAATTCAAAAGATAACCTCCAGGTAATATTAAAATAAAAAAGACATTATAACCAATCTATGGTTATAACGTCTCAGAAAATATAAAAGAGACCTCACCAAATAATTGGTAAGGTCTCGCAAACAACAAAAGGTTGCCAGTAAGGCCGAGGATTTGCATCCTGTATTGACGACTTTTACTGTAACAGCTACTCCCCTTAGCGGAAGTTGAATATATCAATTTATAGGTTTACTATAAATTTAAACAGCGTGGATGTCAAATATAAAGGGTATAGAGTTCCATATCAGCGCAGAGAAAACTTCAACTGAATATCTCTCATCCTGCAATTGCGGAGATTCCTAATAATTACATCAGACTGACAGTTTGAAAATGTTCAACGACAGGAAAAGGATCATAAAAGTGATGCAAGAGACTTTTCCATTCTTTGTATTCTGCGGACTGACGGAATCCAATTGTGTGATCCTCAATACTTTCCCATCTCACTAAAAGTAAATACTTCCCCTCAGTTTCCATGCATCTTTGCAATTCATGAGATATGTACCCTATCCTCGAAGAAATAATAGTTGATGCCTCGCGAAAAGCCTCTTCAAATTCCTTCTCCATTCCTTCTTTCACCTGCAGCATTGCACCTTCAAGAATCATTGGAAAACCTCCTTCAGTATGAATGAAAATAAAAAGCACCGGGAATACCGGTGCTCGTTATGCTTGCGGCGATTCAATCATCAATGTAACAGGTCCGTCGTTCGTTAACTGGACGTCCATCATGGCACCGAACTCTCCTGTCTCCACTTGCAGTCCCTGCCCGCGAAGCTGCTCATTGAAGAACTTCCATAAAGGTTCGGCCTGATCGGGGCGTGCCGCCTGAATGAAGCTCGGACGTCTGCCTTTTTGGACGTTACCGTACAAGGTAAACTGGGAGACGGATAAAATACTGCCTTCCACTTCGGCAATTGAACGGTTCATTTTGCCGTCCTCATCTTCATAAATGCGCAGCCCTGCAATCTTCTTTGCGATATAGGCAGCGTCTTGTTCAGTATCTTCATGTGTAATTCCGACTAGCAATACATAGCCTTTGGCGATCGAGCCGATGATTTCTCCATCTACAACGACGGAGGCATCTTTTGCCCGCTGTAATAATACCCGCATAGCTCCGTCTCCTTTTCGTATTAATTCATTACTCGTTCTACGGAGTAAACGTCCTTAATCTGTTTGATTTTCTCAACGGTACGCTGCAGATGGGTAATATTTTTAATCTTAATAGACATATGAATATGCGCAATGTCATCTTTATCTGCTTTACCGCTGACTGCAATAATTGGTGTTGACATATCTGCCACTACCATCATTACTTCATTCAGCAGGCCTTGACGGTCGAACGCGGAAATTTCAATATCAACCTGGAACTCTTTACGGCTTGCTTCATCCGGCATCGCCCATTTCACGTCGATCAGCCGTTCGCTCTCTCCGCCTTCAGAAAGAATATTCGTACAGTCTGTCCGATGTACGGAAACACCCCGGCCTCTTGTAATGAAACCAACGATTTCATCGCCGGGTACAGGATTGCAGCATTTTGAAATACGAATCAGCATATTGTCGATATCTTTAACGATGACACCGGATTCCGTTTGTTTATCCGGCTGAGGAGTTTTCATATCAGAAACAATCTTATCAAGCGTTTCCTGCTTTTCACGCTCTCTGCGCAGACGTTCAGCCAGCCGGTTAACGACCTGCTGAGCAGTAATGCCGCCCGAACCTACAGCAGCATACATATCTTCCTCAGACGCAAAGCTGAACTTATCAATTGTACGCTGGATATTTGCTTGATTCAGCGCTTCCTTTGCATCATAATCCTGTGACTTCAGTTCTTTCTCGACCATTTCACTGCCTTTGATAATGTTTTCATCGCGCAGCTGTTTCTTGAAATACTGACGGATTTTATTTTTCGCCTGAGACGTATGGGCGATTTTCAGCCAGTCGCGGCTCGGACCGAATGACTGCTTGGACGTCAGAATTTCTACGATATCCCCTGTCTCTAGGGATGAATCCAACGGGACAATCTTGCCATTCACTTTGGCGCCCGTTGTTCGATTCCCCACTTCCGAGTGAACCCGATAAGCAAAGTCAATCGGCACAGATCCTGTTGGAAGTTCCACTACATCGCCGTTTGGCGTAAATACATAAACCATATCCGAAAATAAATCGAACTTCAGTGATTCCATGAATTCCTGTGCATTCGAGGACTCATTTTGAATTTCCAGAATCTCACGGAACCAGGTTAATTTTGAATCGATGTCATTCGAAGGATTAGCCATTTTCTTTCCTTCTTTATATGCCCAGTGTGCAGCAACCCCAAATTCGGAAATTCTGTGCATTTCTTCCGTACGAATCTGCACTTCTAACGGATCACCTGCAGGACCGACAACCGTCGTATGGATGGACTGATATAAATTCTGCTTTGGCATCGCGATATAATCTTTAAAACGCCCGGGCATCGGCTTCCACAGTGTGTGGATTATACCAAGCGCCGCATAGCAGTCTTTAATGCTTTTGACGACAATGCGTACAGCCAGTAAGTCATATATTTCAGTAAATTCTTTCTTTTGAATGACCATTTTCTGATAGATGGAATAGAGATGTTTTGGTCTGCCGTGCATTTCTGCTTCAATGCCCATTTTATCCAGTTCGACACGCATCTGCTCCATAACATCTTTCAGATACTGTTCACGTTCCGTCCGCTTTTGCTTCATCAGATTGACGATGCGGTAATATTGCTGGGGATTTGAGTAACGCAGCGCAATATCTTCAAGTTCCCATTTGATTGTGGAAATACCAAGACGATGTGCAAGCGGAGAGAAGATTTCCAACGTTTCTTCAGACACACGGCGCTGTTTTGCAGCCGGCACGTGCTTAAGCGTACGCATATTATGCAGACGGTCTGCAAGCTTAATTAAAATGACCCGGATATCCTGAGCCATCGCAATGAACATTTTTCTATGGTTTTCTGCCTGTTTTTCTTCATTAGACTTGAATTTCAGTTTATCCAGCTTAGTGACACCGTCTACGAGCATCGCCACTTCGTCCCCAAAGTCGCGGATGATGTCTTCCCGGCTTACTTCTGTATCTTCCACTACATCGTGCAGAAAGCCTGCAGCGACAGTTTCAGGATCCATTTGCAGTTCAGCCAGGATGCCAGCCACTTGAATCGGATGGTTGATGTATGGCTCACCTGAACTTCTAAACTGTCCTTCATGCGAAGTTTTCGCCACTTCAAATGCTTTCTTAATAAAGTCGACGTGTTCTTCGTTCATGTATTTGGCGACAAGCTCAAATATATCTTGCTCTGTCACGTCTTGATTCTTCGCCATTCTCTTACCCCTTTCAACCTGTTCCGAAGTTCTGATTATTTATTACTATACTATGTATTTTACCATTTACACATTAAGCGAATCAATCTCACGGCTTGTATATAGTAAGAATCCTCCGCAAAAGCGAAGGATTCTCTGTTCAGTACGTGATTAGCGCACGAATGTCATGATTATTCAATTTTTCACGGCCGTTCAAGTACGAAAGCTCAATTAAGAAAGCACAGCCTGCTACGACTCCGCCAAGTTTTTCCACCAATTCTATCGTCGCACCGACTGTACCGCCAGTTGCAAGAAGATCATCGACAATCAGCACCCGCTGACCCGGTTTAATTGCGTCATGGTGTATTGTCAGTTCATCTTTACCGTACTCCAGATCATAAAATACTGAAATCGTTTCGCGGGGCAGTTTGCCTGGTTTGCGCACGGGTGCAAAACCTACCTGCAAAGCATAAGCGACCGGACATCCAATGATGAATCCGCGTGCTTCCGGGCCCACAATGATATCTACGTCAAGATCTTTCGCATATTCTACGATTTGATCCGTGGCATATTTATACGCTTCTCCGTTATCCATAATCGTGGTAATGTCTTTAAAACTGACTCCCGGTTTCGGATAGTCATCTACGATTGTTACAAACTTTTTTAAATCCACAATTTTTCCTCCTCAACAGCTTCAACACGCAAGGTGTTAAATAGCATCTTCAAGTCCTGATAGGGCGCATAAAGAAGCAGCTCTTCTAATTTAATTTGCTGTTGGCGTTTTTGATAAGACGGAGCTTCTGCCAGATCACGTTTCCCTGCAGACTCCCTCATAGTGAGTTCACCATTCACTAGTGTAACAAATTCCAGCTCATAAAACACTTTTGACATGAATTTTATCATATCTTTTTTCCATCCTTTATGTTTGGAAAGCATGTCGATCTGATTTTCTAAATGAAATGATCCTCTCTTCTTCAAAAAGCTGTAATACCAGCCGAATTGTTCACGGTCGGGCATCTTTTCAAAGTACATGGGATCTTTCACATATAAATGTAAATAAACCCGGTTCGCCTGTGAAGCTGACATTGCCTGTTTCAACTGTTCCTCATTCTGCGGCATGTCCAATAAAACAATGGAATCAGCAGGCGTCACAGCATCCTTTCCTACTAACTGAATAGGTCTATTTGTTAAAAATGGAGTGAAATGTTGGATCGCCTGTTCAGAAAACGCCAGATAATTTGCCTTTTCAGGTACTAGCGGAAGCCATCTTGCAGGTTCTCTCACACCGCGGTAATCAAACAGCTGCCATTCATCACACTTCATATCCTCAACGAGTAACTGCGCTTTTTTACGCCCGTTCCATTCATTGATCTGTAAATCTCCTGTCAGGCTCAGCCTGCTGCTCGGTGCCATCTCGTCAGCAAGAGCGCCTGCGCCGAAATGAATCGCATCTATGCGCTCCGCACCGTCTCCCATTTCGAGTTTCAGATGATCTTTAGACGCGCCGATTTTCCGTGAAGAAACAGTCTCCAATTCTTCCAGCAGGAAAACAGGTTTCGGGAAGCCCATACCGAAAGGACGGATCAGCTCCAGGGCCTCGATTGATGCAATGTCGATTTCATTCAGCTTCAACGGGACATCGATTGACAATTTAGGCTGCAATAATTCCTCTGTCAGCACTTCCTTCGCCTGTTCATTCAGATGATTGCGAAGCTGCTCGACATCTTCTATTTTCAGCGACATGCCTGCGGCCATTTCGTGACCGCCGAAATGCGGAAGGATCGACGCGTTTTTCTTCAGTTCTTTATACAAATTAAATCCTGCAATACTGCGGGCGGACCCCTTCGCTGTGCCAGTCTCCGGATCAATCGACAGCACAATGGCCGGGCGGTAAAATTTCTCCGTCAGTCTGGAAGCGACAATTCCCACGACTCCTGGATTCCAGTCTTCCCCTTCAATGACCAATACATACGGAATACGATCTCCATATCGGACCAGTATCTGCTCTTCTGCTTCTTTGGCAATTTCTTTCACCAGCTGCTGACGCTCTTTATTGAGTTCATTCAGTTCTTCCGCAATCCCGAGTGCCTGAATTTCATCTTCTGATTTCAGCAAATAAACTGCCGGATCTGCATCGCCCAGACGGCCGGGTGCGTTCAGTCTGGGACCGATCGTGAAGCCGATTGTTTCTTCGGAGAGGGCAGCCTGCTCATGTCCGCTCACTTGCATAAGCGCTTTAATGGCCGGGCGCTTCGAACGCCGCAGTCTGCGGATTCCCTCTTTGACCATATAACGATTTTCATCCTGCAGGGGAACCAAGTCCGCCACGGTGCCAATCGCCACAAATTCCAATAAATCAAGAGGCGGCTCTCCGAGTAAAGCGGAAGCAAGCTTAAAAGCCACCCCTACTCCTGCAAGCTCGCCAAACGGATAGCTGCCTTCAGGGTGCCGCGGGTGAATGACAGCATCTGCTGCGGGAAGTTCATCTCCTATTTCGTGGTGGTCCGTGACGATAACTGTCATTCCGAGTGATTTGGCAAACGCGATTTCCTCGATGCCCGAAATCCCGTTATCCACCGTGATCAATAATTCTGTACCTTCAGTATGTAGTTGTTCAAAATAGTCTTTATTCGGTCCGTAGCCGTGTTCAAAACGGTTCGGTATAGCAAAGTTCACTTTCGCGCCGAGAAGCTCAAGGGCAGTCGTCAGTACCGTGACACTTGTTACGCCGTCCCCATCATAGTCACCGTATACCGTGATCTGCTGCTGCTGATCTATTGCTGACTTTATTAATTCCACAGTCTTCTCCATATCATGCAATAAAAACGGATCATGCAGACTGGATTCATCCATATGCAAATAACCGGCAGCCTGCTCACTGTCCGTCACATTTCGGGCAACTAGAATCTTTGCAAGCATCGCAGACACATTCAAATCGCCAGCGAGTTTTGCCACAAGCTGCTCATCAGGACGGTCGATCTGCCACCTTTTTTTCGATTGTATCATTACTCTCACATCCTCTCCTCGTATTATATCGAATCACGCAGTAGACGGAAAGGAAAGCACATGAAAAACACAGCTTGAGTAACAAAAGGGGTTTTAAAGGTATATGAATAGTAATGGTTCAGTCAGAATACCATTTCGCGCATTCAATGCGCGGTTTGGAGCGAAAACGAGGAATAAACGTTCGAAAACGGCTGTTTTTGGTTCGCTATTGGAGCATATTGGTGCGGAGCCGGGACGTTTTGGCGCACTGCTTCGGTTATCAGACCAGTCTCCATCAAAAAAAGCTGCCCCAAAAGTAATTCAACTTTTAAGACAGCTTTGTTCCTTATTTAAAAACCTTCAGGCGGAAGTATTTCTGCTTCAACGGCGGGAATCCTGTTCCGAAGCTCATTGATTTGTACGTCCTTCTCCTGCAGCAGACGTTTCTGCATCGTCAGCTCTTCCTCTTTAGTCTGCAGCTGTTTCTCCAGCTCCTTCAACCGGCGGCTGTTTCTGTATGATTTGAAAATCGCAAAAAACCCGCTGATTAACGCACCAAGCAGTGCTGAGCCCAGAATAATCAGTACAAGCGGAATCATTTCCGTCCCGAATAAATAGTTGACAGGCACTGAATCCACATTAAATACTGCGAACACCGCAATGATAATAGCAAATAATAAACTGAGCAAAATAGTCCACTGGAATTTCATTGGTTTTATTCCTCCTATCAAAAAAACAGAGTATACCGAAGTATACCCTGTTTTCCATATAGCCCAAACGTCTTAAACTACTGGTTCGTCGGAGCCCCATTGTTTTTTCTCTTTTTCCACTTTCAAGCCGCCGCTTTTCTTCATTTGTTTCTTTTTCAAATCAAACCAAAGCTGTGCGGAGATGAAGATGGAAGAATACGTACCTGCCAGCAAACCGATCAATAATGCAATCGAGAATGGACGGATCGATTCAGCACCGAGAGCCATCAAAGCAACTACGACAAATATGACAGTCAAGACCGTGTTAACCGAACGTCCAAGCGTCTGACGCAATGATTTATTGACGATACTCGCCAACTCTTCTTCACTGTCAATATGTTTTGAACGATGCAGATTTTCACGGATCCGGTCAAATGTAACGATGGTATCGTTGATGGAATAACCGATAATCGTCAGCACCGCAGCGATAAACGTAATATCGACTTCAAGCCGCAGAATACTGAAGATCGCAATCATGAAGAATGCATCATGCAGCAGGCCAACAATCGCAGACAGACCCATACGCCACTCGAAACGCAGTGCGACGTAAATAATAATTCCGAGTGCTGCGACAGCCAGAGCTTTAATCGCATTCATCACAAGTTCTTTTCCAACAGTATCCGATACAGTGGAAACGTTCGGTTCAGCGCCATAGACCGAGTTTAATTCTTTTTTAATTTTATTGACCTCTTCTTGTGAGAAGTCTTCTTTATAACGGGCAACCGCGATATTTTTCTCATCACCTGAAATAACGACATCTGTTGTCGGATGTCCGATATCTTCTAATTGCTTCGTTACTTCCGATTCGTCAAGCTGCTGTTCTGCCAGCACTTCTACACGTGTTCCGCCTGAAAAATCAATTCCTAGATTTAATTTGAAGACACCGAGCATGATGGCGCCGACAATTAAAAGCAAGATTGATATCGTATAGAAACGTTTTCTTGTATGAACGAAATCAAAACGATCAAATTTCGTAGTTAAATCGAGTGTTTCGAGATTTTCATCTGCAGAATGAACTTGTTTTTTCGACAGACCAAACCAGCCGACTTTATTATCCAGACTACCGCTGTGTACAAGCAATCCTAATAATAGACGGGATCCCCAGACTGCCGTGATGAAACTGACCAGAATACTGATGATGAGCATAGTGGCAAACCCTTTTACAGTGCTTGTCCCGAATATGAACAATACAACTGCCGCTAAAAGAGTAGTCACGTTGGCATCCAGAATGGCGGCGAATGAAGATTTGGCTCCAGCCGTAAAGGACGATTTGACGGATTTACCGACACGCAGTTCTTCTTTAATCCGCTCGTACGTAATGATATTGGCATCGACGGCCAT
Organism: Sporosarcina sp. NCCP-2331; assembly: GCF_023707945.1. Classification (NCBI taxonomy): domain Bacteria; kingdom Bacillati; phylum Bacillota; class Bacilli; order Caryophanales; family Caryophanaceae; genus Sporosarcina; species Sporosarcina sp. NCCP-2331. The sequence continues at coordinate 29,288 of NZ_BRCD01000013.1, read as the reverse complement.
ACCGACCCCGAGCATTAATGCCGCGATTCCCGGAAGTGTCAATACCCCGTTGATCAGTGTAAATACCAATAAGATCAAATAGATATAAACAGAAAGTGTAATAACTGCAACAACACCAGGCAAACGATAATAGAGTGCCATAAAGATAAAGATTAAGCTGATACCGACGATGCCTGCGAATACTGTCTTATCAAGTGCCTGTTCCCCAAATTGTGCACCGACAGATGTTGAATAAATTTCCTCAAGGTTGACTGGAAGCGCACCGGCGTTCAAGATACCGGCAAGATTCTTCGTTTCTTCTACCGTGAAGTTTCCGGAGATTTCAACATTGGAAGAGTTGATTGTCTTAGAAACACGCGGATCGGAAATGAAACCAGGTTTCGGTTTATTCACTTCTTCCTTGTAAGAATCAACGCCTTCTTCAAAGTCCAGCCAGATGACCAGAACGTTCGGGCTTTTCTGAACAATCTCTGAAGTAACATCGCCGAATTTATTCGGATCTTTCATTTCTAACGTAACAACTGGATTGTTGTTTTCATCAAAGTTGGCTTTTGCTTTGCCTTCTTTCAAATCATTCCCGTCCAGCATCAAATTGTCGTCCGCATCGCGGAATGACAGATTGGCTTGAGTGGACAGCAATTCACGGGCAGATTCCTGATCTTCCACACCGGCGAGCTGTACACGAATCCGATTGTTCGATTCGATTTGGATGCTTGGTTCACTAACACCCAGAACATCGACACGGTTCGTCAATGCGCGCGCGGTATCCGCCACCGTTGACTCCGAGATTTTCTGTCCATCTTTCAGCGGTTTTACCTGGTACAGAACTTCGAAACCGCCTTGCAGGTCAAGACCGAGCTTGACATCTTTTAAAATCGGATTAGTCGTTGAAAAGACCGTTGATGCCAGTATTACAACGAGCAGCAAAAACGCGACTATCCTGCCTCTGTTTTTCATATTTCCTTTTCCCCCTCATATACTAGAGCGGCACAGCACCTGTTATGTACTTCGTTCTCTCATTGTACAACATACCAATTATGAAACAGACGGAAGTCTGTGTCAAATACTTCACAATAACATTTTACAATCAATCGGCTTTCCTCGGTGAAAATAGGATGGCCCGTTCTTCTTCACTCAACTCCGGAAAGGCGCTGCTGTTGCGCTGAGCCTCTGTCTGTGTGTACGTCATGAATTGGGCAGGAGATAATTTGAATAAATCTTGAACAATTTCATGCGGACGCATGGCAGCGATATTTTTCCTTTTCCACTTCTTTTCAACGAGATAATCCCAGAGCCCTTTCTCTGTTACAACAGAGTAGCCGTAAAAATGAAATTCATTCTTCTTACTTTCCAGCGCTGGAAGCATATGTCTATACAAGTCCTCAATTTGTTGATCCATTGCCACTTCACCCCTCGTCCTTTTGATGCGGAATAATCCTGATTATAGCACATACACTTAACTATATTTGGGATTCCCAACCCTTATCCATAGTGTATCCGAAAAGGTGGGAGTTGAGAAGGAGTTGTTTTCAGTGTCGTCATTTATACGCGGGACAATCTTTTTAATGGCTGCTGTTTTTCTATCGAAACTGCTCGGTTTTGTCTACCGAATTCAATTCATGCGTGTGGCAGGAGAAGAAACCGTCGGGATCTATATGACCGCTTATCCTGCTTTCGTGTTTTTCCTTTCACTCGTTCAGCTCGGCGTTCCGATTGCCATGGCGAAAGTGATTGCTGAACTCAAAGCGCAGGGCAGCCTGCAAATGCGTCAAGTGATGAAAACTTCCTCATTCATTACCATAATCGCCGGAGCAGTTTTCATTCCGTTATGTATTTTATTCGTACCATTTTTATCAGGAAACTTGTTAGGCAATGTAGCGACTTCTTCAACCTTGTATGTGGCGATCGCAATCGTTCCCGTTGCGGCAATTGGCGGATTAATAAGAGGTTATTTCCAGGGGATATCGCGGATTGAAGAAACGGCATGGGCACAAGTCATTGAACAAATCTTCCGAATCCTATTAATTACCTGGATGCTGCCGTACATATTAGCGCCGAACGACCCGATGATCAACGCAGCCTATGCAATGGGTGTGACATTTTTAGCGGAAGTGGTTTCTGTATTGTATTTGCTGTATAAATACAAACAGTATCAGCGCACACAGCCAAAATTACGCGAAAAACAGCCCCGCTATCCAATGAAGCCAATTTTAGGCGTCGCACTTCCATCTTCCGGCAGCCGTTTATTCGGCACATTCACTTGGTTTTTGGAACCGATTATTTTTCTGCGCGCACTCAGTATGGCAGGTGTCGGCACAGTAGCTGCCACTTCACTTTATGGCGTGATTTCCGGTGTGCTCATTCCACTATTGTTGTTTCCAGCGTTTATCCCGTATGCGCTGTCCGTAGTGCTCGTTCCGGCAGTAAGCGGAGCAGCTGCTTCGAGCAATGTCAAAAAATTGCAGGAGCGCATCCATCTGGCACTGCGTTTATCTGCTTTGACAGGTGCGTTTGCCGCTACGGTATTTTATATTCATGGGGAAGATTTGGCTGTGAAGTTATTTCATGTCTCTGCGGGAGCCGGCTATATGACGCTCTTGGCACCTGTTTTCTTCTTTTACTATATTCAGAGCCCGCTGTATTCCATTTTACAGGCAACCGGGGATGCCAAGGCCGGTATGATGAACTCGGTTTATGGGGGCATCGCAAAGCTCGCGGTCATGTTTATTCTCGCTTCACAGCCCGGACTGCAGGAAACCGGTGCGGTGCTTGCCATTGGTTTCGGCGTACTGGTCACATCATTCCTTCATATAGCGACCATCAGGCAAAACAAAGCAACAGCCACGGGTTTCTCTATGTTCGCGATGACATACGCAGCATTTTTAATGACTGCGATCATGCGGCCGATTTTCATTCCAGTGGGATCGTATCATCTGTTTATGGAATGCGTCATCACTTCCGCCGTATTATTCGCACTGTTATTACTGACCGGGCAAATCAAAAAACGGGACTGGATCATGCTGCGTAATTTAGTGAAACGTTATTGACTATCTTTCATCTGCACTTTCACTTGTCCCTGTTCAAAGGAGCAATAGAAAATTTCGCTGATGTCTGTAATTTTTTTATCTTTCAGTTTATTCATCAGCCATTCTTCTGTCTTATTGATCAGACGCAGATGTTCAGACTGAATTTCACCGTCCAGAATTAAACCGACGATCGGCAAATCACCGTCTTTTGTAAAGACGGACAAATTTCCGGAAGGTTCTAAGTAAGCAAACGTTACATTGTGGATGGAACCCACTTGATTCTCTCGCAGCTGCTGAAACAGATCGTCCAGATTATAACGCTGTTTTCGCATTTCATCCTGCTGTATCTGACCGTCTTTAATGATCAACGTAGGATTGCCGTCCACAATATCCCGGAATTTTTTATTTTTCAATGAAATCAATGAAGAAATGTATTGGATCACGAGCAGCAATAAAATCGGCAGAACGCCCTCAATAATCGGTTTTTCCGGCGACTCGACGATCATGGCTGCCACTTCCGCCATAATGATAAAAACGACAATATCGATGACACCCATCTCGCCGACTTCTCGCTTGCCCATGAGCCTGAGCGTGATCAATAAAAAGATATACAGAAAAATTGTACGGAAACCGATAATCCATAATTCATGCATTGCGTACCTGCCTCCTGACATTCCTAGTGTTCCAAGTGTCAGCTGTTCTATACGCAGGCAAACAAAAAAGCGGCAATCTATGGACATCCCACTAGATAACCGCTTTTTATCAGTTTGTAATAACTCTTCCTACTGCCTGCTTGTCAAAACGCAAGACTGTAGTGTCTGCTACACGTAAGAAAATAGAAGTTTCATCCACTGCGTCTACTGTTCCGTGCAGACCGCCGATTGTTACCACTTCATCTCCGCGCTTTAAGCTGGTTTGCATCTCTTTCGCTGCTTTCTGTCTCTTCTGAGCAGGACGAATGAGTAAAAACCACATAATCGCTACCATGATAACTAACGTGAAAATACCGCCGTATTGTTCCATCATTTTATATCTTCCCCCTTCCTCATTCATCAAGATTCATTATACAAGATTCAGAAGTTTTTTGCATTCGGTTTGTTGAAACCATATTGCTCAAAAAACTCTACGCGGAAATCACCGAGACGGTCTTCGCGAATCGCCTGTCGTACCTGCTCCATCAAATTCAGCAAGAAGTGCAGATTATGATAAGACGTTAAACGAATACCAAATGTTTCCCCTGCGCGAATTAAATGACGGATATAAGCGCGGCTATAGTTTTTGCACGCATAACAATCACATTTCGGATCAAGCGGACCGAAATCGCGTTCATATTTCGCATTTTTTACAACTAAACGGCCTTCGCTCGTCATCAATGTGCCGTTCCGCGCAATACGCGTAGGAAGTACACAGTCGAACATATCGATGCCCCGAATTGCTCCGTCGATCAAGGAATCCGGTGAACCGACGCCCATCAAATAGCGCGGTTTGTTTTCCGGCAATAAAGGTGTCGTAAATTCAAGTGCGCGGTTCATAACGTCTTTCGGTTCTCCGACAGACAAACCGCCGATCGCGTAACCCGGGAAATCCAATGAAACCAAGTCTCTCGCACTCTGCTTGCGAAGATCTTCATACTCGCCGCCCTGGACAATTCCAAATAAGCCCTGCTCTTCAGGACGCGCGTGAGCCTCGAGACAGCGCTCTGCCCATCTGGACGTCCGCTCGACACTCGCTTTCATATATTCATGTGTTGCCGGGAAAGGCGGACACTCATCAAATGCCATCATAATATCAGGTCCCAGTGCATTTTGAATCTCCATTGCTTTTTCAGGACTCAAAAACAATTTATCGCCGTTAATATGATTGCGGAAATGTACACCTTCTTCTTTTATTTCACGGAATTTGCTCAATGAAAATACTTGGAAGCCGCCGGAATCCGTTAAAATCGGGCGATCCCAGTTCATGAACTTATGCAGTCCGCCCGCTTCTCGGATGATCTCATGGCCGGGACGCAGCCACAAGTGATACGTATTGCTCAAGATAATGCCTGCTCCCATCGCCTTCAGTTCTTCAGGTGACATCGTCTTAACAGAGGCTTGCGTTCCGACGGGCATGAATGCAGGCGTTTCAAACGAACCGTGCGGCGTATGGACAATCCCGAGACGCGCTCCTGTTTGTTTACAAGTTTTAATATGTTCGTACGTAATAGCTGCCAATTAATCTCGTTCCTTTCTTTTAGCGGGGCGAATGAACATCGCGTCCCCAAAACTGAAAAAGCGATATTGCTCTCTCACTGCTTCTTCATATGCTGCGAGCACCGAATCCCGTCCTGCAAAAGCAGACAACAGCATCAGCAATGTCGATTTAGGCAAATGGAAATTCGTCACCAAGCCGTCAATTGCTTTATACTCATATCCCGGGAAAATGAAAATAGATGTCCAGCCACTAGCTGCCACAACTGTTCCGTCATTTTCAGAAGCAATCGTTTCAAGTGTGCGGGTAGATGTGGTGCCAACTGCAATTACGCGGCCACCATTCGATTTTGTTTCTCTTACTAAAGCAGCTGTTTCCTCACTCATCACATAATATTCCGCATGCATCGTATGATCTTCAATCGAATCCACACTCACCGGGCGGAAAGTTCCAAGCCCAACATGCAGCGTAATGAATGCAATATTTACGCCTTTATTCCGTAATTCATCCAGAATTTCATCGGTGAAATGCAAACCGGCAGTCGGTGCTGCCGCAGAACCTCTTTCTTTAGCAAACACTGTCTGATAGCGCGACTGATCTTCCAAGGACTCCGTAATATACGGAGGCAGAGGCATCGTGCCCAGCTGATCGAGCAGCTCATAGAATATCCCGTCATACATAAACGTGAATTCCCGTCCGCCTTGCTCTCCGACTGCCGTACACTTCGCTTGAAGACGTCCGTCTCCAAACGTCACGACCGTTCCAACTTTTATGCGTTTCGCTGGTTTCACCAATGTCTCCCAGCAGTCTTCGCCGGTTTCCTTCAGCAATAACACTTCAATTGCGGCACCAGTATCTTCTTTTGTGCCGATCAAACGGGCGGGTAGAACTTTTGTGTCATTCAGCACAAGTAAGTCGCCTGCTTCAAGCTCATCTGTTAAATCACGGAAATGCCGGTGCTCAACATCCCCGCTTTCCCGATCCATAACAAGCAGCCGGCTCGCAGTGCGGTCAAGCAAAGGTGTTTGCGCGATCAAATGGTCGGGTAGATTAAAATCAAAGTCCTGTACATCCATCTTCGTAACTCCTATCTGTCACTGCGGAAGCGGATAGCCGAAATGTGCATATGCTTTTTCTGTCGCCATACGTCCTCTGGCAGTGCGTTGAATAAATCCAATCTGCAGTAAATACGGTTCATAAACATCTTCAATTGTCACGGATTCTTCGCCAATACTGGCAGCAAGTGTATCTATACCAACCGGGCCGCCGCGAAAACGCTCGATCATACTGTGCAGCAGCTGGTGGTCGATCTGATCCAGGCCATGTCCGTCAACCCGAAGCATATCAAGCGCTTCCTGTGCGATTGCCAGAGTAATCGTTCCATTGCCGCGTACCTGCGCATAATCGCGGACCCTCCGCAGCAAACGGTTGGCAATACGCGGAGTGCCTCTAGAACGTTTTGCCAGCTCAACGGCGGCTTGCGAATCTATTTGAACGTCAAACAGCCCTGCACTGCGCACGACGATTTCCGTTAAAGCTTCTTCATCATAATATTCGAGCCGTAAAGGCACACCGAAACGGTCGCGCAGCGGAGCGGACAGCGCGCCAGCTCTTGTTGTTGCTCCAATCAGTGTAAACGGAGGCAGATCTAACCGGACGGAACGAGCGGTCGGCCCTTTACCTACCATAATATCCAGACAAAAGTCTTCCATTGCAGGATATAGCACTTCTTCAATCGAACGATTCAAGCGGTGAATCTCATCGATAAACAGGACGTCACCTGGTTCTAATGAAGAAACCACGGCAGCCAGGTCGCCAGGTCGCTCTATAGCGGGACCGCTTGTCATGCGCACATTCACGCCCATTTCATTGCCGATCACTGTCGCAAGCGTCGTCTTGCCGAGCCCGGGCGGACCATATAACAACACATGATCCAAACTTTCTTCCCGCCCCTTTGCAGCTTCGATAAATATAGACAGATTATCTTTTGCCTGCTGCTGACCGATGTACTGCTTCAGCATTTGCGGACGCAGCGTTTGCTCAAAGCTGTCGTCAAAATGAGTCGCTTCATTCGTCAATATGCGTTCTTCCAATTAAAACCACCTCCGTCGTATTAGCCTTGTTTCAAGAGCAGCTGCAAAGCGAGACGCATATAGCCTTCTGTATCGAGTTCTTCCTTTTCCAGGTGCGGTCTGACCTTTTTGAGTTCCCGTTCCGAGTAGCCAAGCGCGGTTAATGCAAGCATCGCTTCATCCAATGCATCACTCTCAGCCAATGTCAGCAAGGTATCTTCGGAATCAGGCAAATCAATTTCCGTAAAGAGATCATGCAGTTTTCCTTTCAGATCCAAGATCATCTGTCTGGCAGTCTTTTTGCCGACACCTGGAAACTGTACCAGAAACCCTTCGTCTTCACGCTCAATTGCACTGATGACCTGGGAAGGCAAACCATTCGCCAAGATCGCCAGTGCTCCTTTTGGACCTATGCCGGACACAGTAATAAGTTTCCGGAATAATTCACGCTGTTCAAGTGTCTTGAATCCGATCAACAGCTGAGTATCTTCGCGTACATGCAAATACGTAAAGACCTGCTGTATTTCATCTGTAGCATGGAAAGCGAATGGATTCGGCGTCATGATCTGCCAGCCGATCCCCTGCTGCTCCAGCACAATGTATTCCGGTGTTACTCTTGTCACGAAGCCTTTTATGTAATCGTACAATCCATTCTCCCCCTATAGTATACCTGCTATTATAGCATACGAACGAGTTTTCTACTTGTCAGACCTCTAGATTTTTTCGTAAAAAAATGGACACACTGTGATGTGTCCATCTGCTTGAATTGCTACACTTGCTTAAGCTTCTGCAACTGCTTGTTGTCTGTGGTAAAACGTAACGAAATTTTCTACGACTGTGTCAAGGAATGTGAGGGTTGCTTCGTCAATAATATCGCCGGATTCATTCATTTTATTGTGAACGGCGCCTACGTACACTTCATTTCCGGGCAATAAAATAGGTGCCAATGCCGGATTCGATAAAATTTCGCGCAAGTGCATCTGTGCCCGGATGGAACCGAACACGCCCATAGAAGCACCGACGATGAATCCTGGCTTGCCGTGTAATGTGAAATCTCCTCCGCGTGACAACCAGTCCAACGCATTTTTCATGGCACCTGGTATAGAGAAATTATATTCAGGAGTTGCAAACAGCACAGCGTCAGAATCTTTGACATCGTCTTTAAACACACGGACAGCAGCAGGCGGTTCGCTTTCATTGTCGATTGAAAACATATCCAAGTCATTAATCAGGACCGGAATGATAGTCAGTTGATCTTCATAACGCTTGGCCATGAAGTTAACCAATTTTAAATTGTAAGATGTAGAACTAGTACTTCCAATGATTGCTTTTACTTTAATTGTCATGATGAATAGCTCCTTTTTTATAAGTTTCAGCACTTAATATGATAGTCCTGTTAAGATTAAATCACCAATCATTTGCTCGAGATCATACCATTCCCAAGGTGTTACATTCGGATGAGTACTATAAAGGAGATGTTAGTATGCGTAAGGAGGTATTTACAGTCATAGCCGCTTCGCTGTTGCTGGTGGGATGTATGTCAAATACTACAGAAGAACAACCGGAAAATTCCGCAAAGGAACCTGTTGAAACTTCTGAGATGCAGCCGAAACCTTCTGCTGAGATTGACCGTGAACCATCGAAAGAATTTGTCCAATCAGTTGAAGGCCAAGATGAAGTCATTCAGATGAACTTGGTCAAAGGACAAGATTCTCTTTATTCGATGTATGTGGATCAAGAGAGATACCAGTTTGGTGAAGCCGGTGAGAAAGACGTGCTGACTCCAACCGTTCCAGTGCCTACAGGTTATCCTGAGGTTAAAATGGAGATTCTATACATTGAGGACCGAAATCCAGACGGAGTGAAACAGGACTTTGAAAAGGAATATGCTTTCCCGCTTGAAGAACAGGCTGTCACTTCCCCAGTCGATGCTCTTTCTTTTCATGGCACATCCGGAACCGAGCCGGACAGTGAAGTCGTGACTATCTATTTACTGAATGCATTTGGGGGTACATTGCTTATTGAAGATAGATATTTTTTAGAAGCGCAGGAAGGTCACGGAGCTCGTTTTGAACAGATGCTAGAAACATTAGAGTTAAACAAATAAAATCAAAAATCACCCGGCACAGGTTGGATTCCTGCCGGGTGATTTTTTAATTGTCTACATTCGTATAGACGTTCTGCACATCGTCATCATCTTCAAGCGCCTCTAGCATTAATTCGAATTGCTCTTCCTGCTCATTAGATAACTCTGCATAAACAGACGGAACCATATCCACTTCTGCAGAAAGAAATTTGAAATCTTCTGCTTCAAGCGAATCTTTAACGGACAAAAAATCCGCCGCTTCTGTCAGAATTTCAAATCCTTCCTCTGATGACAGGATATCTTCCGCTCCTGCTTCCAGAGCAGCGAGCATGACAGAGTCTTCATCTGTTTCTTCCGTTCGCTCGATAAATAAACGTCCTTTACGTTCGAACAAGTAATTGACAGATCCTGTTTCTCCCAGACTTCCGCCATTTTTATTGAATGCTGTACGAATATTCGGTCCGGTGCGGTTGCGATTTTCCGTCAGACAATAAACGAGTACCGCCGTTCCCCCCGGTCCATAGCCTTCATAAATGACTTCCTCATAGTTTTCATCTGCCCCTGTACCTGTTGCTTTGTCGATTGCCCGCTGGATGACATCATTCGGGACGTTCTCGCTCTTTGATTTATCGATGGCCAGACGCAATGCCGGATTGGTATCTGGATCGTTTCCGCCAGACTTTGCAGCTACATAGATTTCACGTGACATCTTCTGAAAGATCTTTCCGCGTTTTGCGTCTTGTGCACCTTTTCTGTTTTGGATATTCTTCCATTTGGAATGGCCTGCCATGACAAAAACCTCCTACTTCATCATTCGCTCTACATCATACCATAATCCAGGCCAGTGCGAGAGTGCGGTTTCTGTAAAGAGGAGGAGCTTGCTGACCATTCGCTGCTGCTGCGCTGCCGGCAGGGACAGCAGATGAAGCCACTCGCGAAGCACTTCATTGGGATAAAGCAGTTTTGCGAGCGCTTGATTAGACAGTTTTTGCAAAGCGGGATGCTCTCCCATTAAAAATGAAGGATTATAGGAGATCTGAGGAAGGACCCGGTGCATCCATAAGACCAATTCATCTTCCTCAGAGCCAAGGCACGCCAAATCAAAATCGATAAATCGGATCCGCCCGCTTGCGTCCCTCAAAATGTTATGATGCACGACATCGCCATGCAGTAATGTCAACTTAGCCGCAGATGCCGGCTGTTTTTTAATCATATCCAATGCATTCCGTCCAAATAAGACCAATTCCTCAATAACGGATGAAGGTAAAAATTGTTCGCAAATCTCCCGAAGTTCTATAAAACGGGCAAGGCGGACTTCCCACTTTTCAATCATATGATAAGAAGGAAGACAAGAAAGAGATTCCCAATTAACAGAGATGCGTGTTTCATGCAGTGCCTGCAGTGCCTGAAAAGAATCGATCCGATCAATCCGTCTTTTGAAATTGACGGCTTTCGCACCCTCAAGCCAGGGCTGCATGATCAGCAGCGGATCCTTTTCTTCAAAAATAGGAACGAAATGTGGAAAGTTTTGTCCGCTAAGTAATTGATGTATTTGCCGAACCTTTACGACTTGTGCAAATGATGCATACTTCTTTACTGAATAGACCGCTCCGCCGGATTCCATTTTCCAGACATTCTTTTTTATTTTCGTATAACGCTGTTCACCTGTCATATCCCATTACGTATTTCTGTACCAATCTTCCTGGATCGGCACCGGATAATTTGGCGGCATCTGCTGTCCCGGCTGCTGCTGCGGAAATGGCATAGGAAGCGGCATCATCGGGCCAGTCGGATAGCATGGATACCATTGAACCGGCTGCATGAATTCCGGCTGCATCGGCATATGCTGCATATGCTGCATATGTTGATGCTGTGGCCATCCTGGTGAACAAACATCCTGATTTGATGGGCACCAATTTGCAGGCATACAGGCTTTTGGCGGGATTGAAGGTTGTTGCGGCATTGGCATCGGCTGCGGCATTGGTTGTGGCATCGGCTGTGGCATTGGTTGTGGCATTGGCTGCGGCTCGGGTTTAGGCTGTTCAGGCGTCGGCTTCATGACGGGCGGCATCGGTGCCGGCGGTTTCGGAGCCGGCTTACTTGGCGGATGAAACGTACTGGATTCAATTAACTGCCAACCGTCCGGCATGGGTGCCGGCTTATGATGATGAGGTGATTCATCAGGCCATTTTGTCGGCTCTTTAGGCGGCATCGGCTTGATTGGCGCTTGTACTGGCGGCTGTATCGGCTGCTGCGGCAAATGCGGGTGACAGTCTGCATCGAAAATCGGCATCCATCCACATACAGGAAATACTGCCTGCCACATCGGCACATTCGGCTGCATCGGCATTTGAGGTGCCGGATGCGAAGGCATTGACGGCTGCTGAGGCGCGGGCATTGGCGGCGCTTGCGGCAGCGACGGCACTTGCTGAACAGGCGGCTGCGGTTTAGGCTGTGGTTGCGGTTTTGGAGCCGGTTTAGATGGCGGCTTCATTTCGGGCTGCTGAGGTTTCACCGGTTTCTGCGGTGTTTTATCCTGCGGTTTAGACGGTTCCCCTTTATGCTGAGGCTTTTTCTTATCCATCGGCAAAAAAATCTTCATTCCGGGAACGATGTAATCCGGATTTGCCAGATGCGCATTCACCCTTTTTAATTCTTCAAATGGAATACCGTACTGCCTTGCGATCTTCCATAATGTATCACCCTTGACGACAATATGAACTTCCACTAAAAATTCCCCCTTCCATCAATCCATCGTATGAACGGATGCCTAATTTGGTGATTACTATTTAGGCTTCCTCTCTTGTCATATATATTCATTGGGGAAAATTTTAGTACAATGAAAAAATCCATCCTGTCAGCTCAGCTGATGGATGGATCTGTCTCGTACACATAATAAGAACCGAACGAACGGGCTGTGCAGCCAAGTGCCGCGAGTTCTTCCATAGCACCTTTCATCATCGGGTGATTTTCTGATTCATTCACATCGATAATAAAGAAATAATGTCCAAGTCCTGTCTTCAGCGGCCGGGACTCAATTTTACTTAAATTCAGCCGGCGCCAGGAAAATACCGATAAAATTTGATGCAGCATACCGGCTTTATCGTCTTCCGGCAGCTTGACCATTAAAGTAGTCTTTTGTGAAGCAGAATGTTTTTTATGATCCAGGATTTCTTTTCGCAGCGACAGCACGACGAATCGCGTGTGGTTGAAATGATAGTCATGAATATTTTCTTCTGCTATATGTAAGCCATACGTTTCTGCCGCAAGGCGATTGCCGATTGCCGCAACCCGCAACTCTGGGTTCTCGGAAATATATTTTGCCGCTGCTGCTGTCGAAGTCGTCTGAATCAAAGGCACCCGGCGGTAACGGTACTGTAAAAACTTATGGCACTGAGCGAGTGCGTGCGGATGAGACTGAATCGAGTCCAGTTGGTCCATAGATTCCGTTTGTGCCTGATTAACCATTAAATGCTGCTCAATCGGAGTAGAAATTTCTGCGGTAATAAATAATTCACCGCCATGAAATAAATAATCGATCGTCAGCGGAACTGAACCTTCGAGTGCGTTTTCCAATGGAACGACTGCATACGCTACATGCCCTGCGGTGACAGCCTCAATACAATCTGGAATTGTCGGACGAGGTGTCAGGCCTTCATAGCCGAATAAATCCGCAGCTGCAATATGGGTAAATGAAGCTTCTGGCCCCAAATACGCAACAGACGGTGCATATTTTTTCTCTGTCATGAAACTTTCCTCCCTAACAAGTTCAAGTATTCAAAAGACGCCCGAACTGATTAAATCTACAGAATCAATAAATCTAGGAGCTTTCAAACGCTGCAGAAAAGCTTCCACCTTGATTTCCATCTCTGTTACATCAAGTGACAACGTAATATTGGCACGTCCTTGAACCGGAATTGTCTGATGAATCGTCAAGACATTGCATTTCGCCTTCGAAATGATTTCCAGCAATACCGCCAATGAACCTTTCAAATCTTCCAGCTGAATAAAAATTGTCAGAATGCGATCCCGAGCAATCGACTCGAACGGGAACACGGCATCGCGATACTTATAAAAGGCGCTGCGTGACAGACCGACCCGTTTTGTCGCTTCCTGGATCGTCGTCACTTCGCCTCTTGCCAGCATTCTTTTTGCCTCCAGCATTTTCTGCATGGATTCTGTCAACACATCTTCCCGGACCAGATAGAACTGGCCTTCCCCGATTTGCTCCATTTTGCTCCCCCCAGAATGAGCATTTGTCTTTTTCAAACTTACTCTAAGAACTCAAATTCATAATCCAAGATCCGAACGATGTCGCCGTCTTCTGCACCGCGTTCACGCAATGCGTCGTCAATACCCATTCCCCGCATCTGACGTGCGAATTTACGGACTGACTGGTCGAAGTTGAAATCTGTCATCTTAAACAGGCGCTCAAGTGTATAGCCTGATAATACATAGGCACCGTCATCGTCACGGGAAATAACAAAATCCGGGCCGGTCGATTCATGCTTGTACAATACAGAGTTCGCTTCTTCCTCTACTTCTTCGAGCATAGGGAATTCCGGCGTCGTTTCAAGCAGGTCCAGAATCGCATAAAGCAATGGATCCAGTCCTGTTCTCGTCAATGCCGAGATAGGGAATACCTGAATCTCCTCATCGCCAAGCGCTTCTTTAAATGCAGCCAAGTTCTCTTCAGCATCCGGCATGTCCATTTTATTTGCAACGATAATCTGCGGACGTTCTGTCAAGCGCATATTATATTGCTCAAGTTCCGCATTGATCGTCTGATAATCATCAAACGGTTCGCGTCCTTCCAAGCCCGACATATCGATGACATGGACAATAACACGTGTACGCTCGATATGGCGTAAAAATTGATGGCCGAGGCCGATTCCTTCATGTGCCCCTTCAATCAAACCAGGCAGATCCGCCATAACAAAAGTACGGTGATCATCCGTTTCAACCATTCCAAGATTCGGAACAAGCGTAGTAAAATGATAATCCGCAATTTTTGGTTTCGCGGCGGAAACTACTGACAGCAATGTAGATTTTCCGACACTCGGGAATCCTACCAATCCAACGTCTGCAAGTACTTTTAATTCGAGAACAATATCCAAACTAACGCCCGGCTCTCCTTTTTCAGAAAGCTCAGGTGCCGTATTCTGCGGTGTAGCAAAGCGGCTGTTACCGCGCCCTCCGCGCCCTCCGCGGGCGATGACGGCCTGCTGCCCGTCTTCTACCAGGTCAGCGATGACGATGTCTGTCTCCGCGTTCTTAACGACTGTACCGGGTGGAACCTTTATAACCATATTCGTACCGCCGCGTCCGTGCATGTTTTTACTTCCTCCATGCTCTCCACGAGGTGCTTTGAAATGACGTTGGTAGCGGAAATCCATGAGCGTGCGCAAACCTTCATCCACAACAAAAATCACGTCAGCACCTTTACCGCCGTCACCGCCTGACGGACCTCCATAAGCAATATACTTCTCCCGACGAAATGCGACCATACCATCGCCGCCGTCGCCGCCTTTAACAAATACTTTTACGTGATCCACAAACATTATTTATAATCCTCCTAATTTTCCGCTCAAGATAACCGTACATTGTTCTGATTCATTCAAGATTTCAATCGTCAGCAGATCAGAATCCTCTGCAGCGTGAAATGAAACACCTTGTATATCTGAAAATGATAATTGAATACTCCATGTGAGCGCTGTAATCACGACATTAATCATGACCGTACATTCAGCATATTGATCGATACTCGACATAACTGTTTTCACAAGGCTTTCTAAGTACCCGACCAACATGGCATCAATTCTAGGTAAAGTAACTTCAGATGCAATGTCGCAACACAGCCGGCTGTTAAAAACAGGATATTTCCAGTCCAGCATCATCAGCCATTCTTCCGTTTTAGGCAGTCCTAATCGTTGAAGCATGGCAAACTGCTGCATCTCTGAAGTCTTTTCCAGTATGCATTCTTTTGCTTCCTGATATTTTCCCATATCTAAA
The DNA here is from genome assembly GCF_023707945.1 of Sporosarcina sp. NCCP-2331. Lineage (NCBI taxonomy): Bacteria > Bacillati > Bacillota > Bacilli > Caryophanales > Caryophanaceae > Sporosarcina > Sporosarcina sp. NCCP-2331. The sequence goes on along the minus strand of NZ_BRCD01000013.1, from coordinate 13,902 downwards.
TACATGAGTAATAATTGCATGTCATTCATATGATCATGCCGACTGAATTTCATAATTTCTGATATTTTCAGTTCATTCTTCCCCATTATTTTCACCGCCAGCTGAATTCATACTTCTTAGTATAGCATTTTCATTCGAAAATCACTAAACTAATCGTCAGTTCGTTTCGAATGAATACAAAAAGGACTGCAACGAGTGCAGTCCCTTCTTGTTTGTCATGCTATCCGATTAAGCTTCTTGAACTTCCGGGTAGACACTGACTTTCTTTTTGTCGCGGCCAAGGCGTTCGAAACGAACGACACCGTCAACTTTTGCGAATAGAGTATCATCTCCACCGCGTCCCACGTTTTCACCCGGGTGAATTTTTGTTCCGCGCTGGCGATAAAGGATTGAACCGCCGGAAACGAATTGTCCGTCTGCACGCTTAGCGCCAAGACGTTTTGAATGGGAGTCACGACCGTTCTTTGTAGAACCTACTCCTTTTTTCGATGCGAAAAACTGAAGATCCAAACGTAACATAGCTGCCACCTCCTACTTTGTAAAGGATAATTGTATATATTCTGCATAGTCCACTTCAATCGTCTGTAAAGAAACAATCATGGCTTTTACGATCAGCTGAACTTCAGCATCACGATCCGTCACCGGAAACGCCACGCGTAAGTATCCGCCATCCGCTCCCTGCTCGATTTCAGGTACTGTTTCAGTAAGTTCGGCGATTGCATTGACCGCTCCAAAGGATACGGCTGAAGCGCCTGCACATACTAAGTCTTTCCCGTGTTCTGCAAAGTCTGCATGACCGTCCATCTCAAAAGATGAGATGCGCCCGGAAGGCTCTTTCGCAATTCGGATATGAATCATATCGAATTACAGATTGATTCCGTCAATAACAATTTTCGTGTATGGCTGACGGTGACCCTGTTTTTTGTGGTAGTTCTTTTTCGGCTTGTATTTGAAAACGGTAATTTTCTTTCCACGGCCTTGTTTGACAACTTTACCTGTTACAGTAGCGCCTTCTACGAATGGAGCACCGACTTTAACGTCATCTCCACCTACTAAAAGAACTTTGTCAAATGTAACAACCTCATCAGCTTCTCCAGCAACTTTCTCAATGAAAATCTCCTGGCCAGCTTCAACTTTGATTTGTTTTCCACCTGTTTCAATAATTGCGTACATACTTGCACCTCCTCTATTTACTCAGACTCGCCTTCACAGGTGATTCACTAGGAATTCTTGTACCTGATCAGTGCGGTTGTAGCACGGGTGCTACAAACAATAACAGTAAAATATTATCACATAGAAAACTATAGGTCAAGCGTTTTGTTTTTTGATTGGTAGATAGGCTGAATTAAATTAAAATCGAGTAAGTGGAGAGAGACCGTTTCCCTGCGTTTCAGACGGACGCTTTCCGGAGGGCCCTCGGTGAGCCAAGCGAACAGCGAAGGGTTCGCTTTGCCGTATTTCTGCGCTCTTTGCGGAAATTAAGGCAATACAGAGTTTCTTCTGCACGCTAATTTCGCTTCGCTCCCTTTAATTGTCTCATCCTATCGGGCTGATCCTCCCGGAGTCGCCGTCTTCCACTCCGGTACACTGGCTAGTGTTTTAATACATTTTACGTGATGTGTAGTATAAGCATATTATTTGAGACTATTATAGTATGTATGGTGTTCATTCTATAAGAGCTAAGATTCTTGTGATCAATGCGTTTGCAAGGTCGATAAACTAAAACATACCAGCTCAACTCGTACTTTGTTAAAAAGCAGCATGAAATATTTTCTCCACACTAGCGTAGGCGCAACTGCGGAGTTAGCCGTTGCTATGAGACAACTGGCGTGCTCTTTGCCAGCAGGCTCATCGCATAAGGCAATCCCCCAGCGCCGAAGCGGGTTCAAACTGCAAAAACAAATTTTGTTCAAACCACTGAAAATGTCGAGCGACGGAACTAAAATCTTCATTCCATAGAAAAAGATCTGGATGCGGATAGCTTTTCAAATGCCTGCTCATATTTTCGGAAACGGTATGAAATGATATTTTGGATTGCGAGAAAGACAGAGATCATTACATAGGGAAGGCTGTCAGGCAGGTATGTACTCAGAAATAAGCTGATTGAGATCGATGCGAAGATCGAATACAGCAGGAAAACGGAGCGGGAGGCATATTTATTGTGTTTGTTCTCAAGCAGGACAGAAACCGCTTGTCCGCCATCTAATGGCAGGACCGGCAATAGATTGACAGCTAGCAGAAGGAATTGAATGTGAGTGAACTGTGCGCTGCCTGGAAATGTTGAAAGCAGACCGATCAGCAACAGAATCGCTGTGGCAAACGGTCCTCCCAGCGCAATGAGCAGCCGCTGCCGTTTCGTTGCCAGCTGCCGATTGACGATCTGCAATTCCCCTCCGTACGGCAGGATCGTACAGCTGCGAATTTTCATTCCTGACTGTTTAGCCGCCAAAACATGCCCTAACTCATGAAACACTAAAGAAAATAAAATCATGGCATACAGCGAGACGCCGCCCACAATCATAAAAAACAGAAAAATAGGTAATAAAATGGGATGAATGCGAAATTTCATTCGAGGCCGCCTGTCATGTACGTTGCAAGTACGGTCGGTTCAAGCGGTATGCCGTTGCGTTTCACCCGGACATATACTGCATCTTCATCCATCACCGCGATTTCATCTCCCCGCCTGACTGTTGTGTAAGGCAATGTGGAAAACGAACCGACAAAGCCATAGGTCACTTCATCACCATTATCGTATTGAACGGTCACAGTTTTGCCTGACTGCCGTGTATAGCCCGTGAACACAACAAGCCCGCTACCTTGAGAAGTGATGGGCATCGGCTGCGAATAGGAAATGATTGCACCGTCTTGATAGGGCTGAAACGAGTCATACGAAGCAAACGGATCAAATTCTGTGCCGGAAGATACGGTAATCGATTCCTCCTCTCCAATTAACGAAGACACCCACTTTTTCATCACGACAAAATCTTTTCCTGTCGTAACATACTGTGTAACCGGAATATTTATAAGCTGGCGTTCTTCAAGTTTTGCCACAGCGACCACGGACACACTCAATATACAAGCGAGAATCCATTTCGTTTTCCATTTCATCACTTCCCCTCCCTTACCTGCAGTGTATGAAAGTAGTGAAGGGTACATGCGGGGAATTTTACGGGTATGTCATCCAGTTCCAGCGGGCAGCTGGACGCCAGCTTCCACTTAAAAAGAAAAAACTCAGCACCGTAAAGGCACTGAGCATAACCAGCTATTAGGATTTACTGAATAATGTTTTCAACTTGCCAAAGAATCCCGGCTTTCCTGTGTCCATAGACATTAACGGCACAGATTCCCCTAAAATACGGCGCGCAATATTGCGATAGCCAACCGCGGCGGGATTAGAAGGGTCCATCACGACGGGCTCCCCTTTATTGGAGGAAGAGATCACGTTCTCATCATCCAGGACGATCCCCAGCAAATCAATTGATAGATGCGTGGTAATTTCATTGACATCAAGCGCGTCTCCGCTTTCCATCAGACGTTTTTTAATCCGGTTGATGATCAGCTTCGGCGGTTCTACACCTTCTTCTGATTCGAGCAGTCCGATAATCCGGTCCGCATCGCGCACGGCAGAAATTTCCGGCGTCGTAACCACAATCGCACGGTCTGCACCCGCAATAGCATTTTTATAACCCTGCTCGATTCCTGCAGGGCAGTCAATCAGAATGTAATCATAATCCATTTTCAATTCGCCGATCAGTTTTTTCATCTGCTCCGGATTGACGGCATTTTTGTCTGTAGTCTGCGCAGCTGGAAGCAAAAACAGCCGGTCATCAAAACGCTTGTCCTTGACCAGAGCCTGTTGAATTTTACAGCGTCCTTCCACGACATCAACCAGATCGTAAATAATCCGGTTCTCGAGACCTAAAATGACGTCTAAGTTCCGCAAACCAATGTCTGTATCGATCAAGCAAACTTTTTTCCCTTGCAGTGCCAAGGCAGTTCCAAGATTGGCTGACGTCGTGGTTTTGCCGACGCCGCCCTTACCAGAAGTAATAACAATTGCTTCTCCCAAATTATATACCTCCTTTAAATGTTGCAAGGCCCGGACGTAAATGTCGCAGTTCCTGGAGGCGATCTATCGCAATCTGTCCGTTGTCATGGATATACGCGCATTCCATTTCCGGCTGTTCCGATAGAATCGTTAACTCATCAGTCATTGTTTCAATTTTATCCGCGATCTTTAAATGTGTCGCTTCCAGCCAGGATGCCGCGATGACAGCATCAAAATTACCTTCTGCTCCTGCATGCGCTATACCTTTCAGCCTACCTAGAATATAGATGCTTCCGCCTGCAATTACCTGGGCATTCGGATTTACATCTCCGATAATGACTAAATCGCCGGCTGCTTTTACGATTTGTCCGGAACGTACGATACCGATATACGTTTCCGATTGTTTTTCAACCAGCCTTTGCTGACACTCTTCTAACGATATGACATCACTCTGAACCTTTGAAACCCGTAAATGAGGAGAATGATGAATGACCGAGAGAATGCTTTTCATATCTTGTTCATCACAATAGCGATGGCCGGTATGCAGCTGTACTTCTGCAACGCCTTCAAGTCCGCTCCCCTGCACCTTTTCCTCAAGCTCTTCTAATAAATCGGAAAAAGCACAGTGGTCGTCCAATCGAAGCACCAGGCCATCTTTCGTTCCTTTGATCGTTACTACTTGTGATTTCGTCACCCACATCACCTCACAATGCTTAAAAACCCGCTTGTTTTTGATTAAATCGTTTTAAAGTAATTTGTTTAAACGTCCAGCCGAACATGATGATGAACAACGAATTCGCGATGACTGTCGGCAGCAGCCGGCTTGCCAGGAATTCATTGAAATCAATAGATGTTAGCGCGATAATACTGGCGAATAGATAAGAAAGCATTTCGAGTAATACAATCATCACCAATGATAATACCATGACCGTAAATGTATGCCGCTGAATCTGCCGGATGACCAAAGTAGATACATAGCAAATAAGCGGGTACATAAATGTGTATAGTCCAATAATATCAATGTGATACATATCATACAAGAGGCCAAGGATGAAAGCGTATAAAATTGCGCGCTGACGGCTGTAATAGGCCGCAATAAAAATTAAGTACACAATCAAAAATCTTGGAACGAAAACAAACAGCTCACCATTTCGCTCAATCGGTGAAAACAGGCTGAAAATCGGCTCCAAGAAAAACAATATAACTGCAATGAGAGGGATGATGAACCGATTCATGATTCATCCTCCCCCTCTGTATCTACAGAGTTTCCTCCGTCTGTACCGTCCACGACCGTCGATGAGCGTTTCGCGATCATGACGTGATCGAGCATCGAGAAGTTTGCTGCAGGACGAATATAAGCGAGTTTAGTCAGCCCATAATCATCCGTTGAAACTTCGGTAATTTCCCCTATCAAAATACCTTTCGGGAAAATTCCTCCGAGCCCCGAAGAAGTTACCTTCATTCCTTTTTTGACATCAAAACTGGAATCGATGCGTTTCATAATTAATTGACGTGTCTGCCGGTCAAATCCTTCGATCAGGCCGAAAACCTCTTCCTCGCCAGCAATCATCGCCGCTACACGGAAGTTAATATTCTCGGTGGATAGTAATTCCACTGTGGAAGTAAACGATGTAGACATAACGACTTTTCCGATCAGGCCTTGAGCCGTAATGACAGCCATATTGACTTCCACACCGTCAGTCGTTCCTTTATCCACAATCAGCTTATCTTCCCATTGATCCGGATTTCGTGATATGACAGTGGACTGAATCGGTTCATAGGAACGCAGATCATCCAGTTTCTTTACAATATCACGCAATTTCACATTATCCGCTTTCACGTCGACCAGTTCGGCTTGGGTAGCCGCATACGCATCCAGTCGCTCTTTTAATCGTTTGTTTTCTTCGTATGTATTAAGCATCGTATCAATATTCTCAATGATCCCCGTAACAAAATGAGCCGGTTTCGTGAACATCGACTGTCCGAAACCGACAACATCCTTCACTACTTGTTCCGGAAAATTGGAATGGTTCCGGTCACGAAGTGAGAATGCAATTAATGCCACAAGGACGATTACTCCTACTAATAAAATGATTAATCGTTTATTGGAAAAAAAACGTGGCATTGCCTACATCTCCTCCAATTATTTTACTTGCATTTTTTTGATAATTTCTAAGTTATCTAATGCTTTTCCGGTACCCAAAGCAACACAGTCTAATGGCTCTTCTGCAATAAACACAGGCATATTCGTCTCATCGGAAATGACCTTGTCCAAATTACGAAGCATCGCGCCGCCGCCAGTCAAGACAATTCCGCGCTCCATTACGTCAGAAGAAAGTTCGGGCGGTGTTGTTTCAAGCGTTTTCTTAACTCCTTCAACAATCTGCAAAATAGATTCACGAAGTGCTTCCACAATTTCTTCTGAAGAAATTTCAAGCGTTTTCGGAAGTCCGGTCAACAGATCACGTCCGCGAATATCCATCTTTTCTGCTTTCACAGCATCTTTGGCAGAACCAATTTCAATTTTGATTGCTTCCGCTGTACGCTCACCGATTGTCAGGTTATAAGTTTTACGGATATAGCTGATGATCGCCAAATCCATCGTGTCCCCACCGACACGAATTGATTCACTTGTCACAATACCGCCGAGAGAAATAACTGCGACTTCAGTTGTACCGCCACCTATATCGACGACCATACTTCCCGTTGGTTCCCAAACCGGCAAATTTGCTCCGATTGCCGCCGCGAAAGGCTCCTCAATCGTAAACGCATCTTTCGCTCCGGCCTGGCGAGCCGCATCGATAACTGCACGCTGCTCAACAGAAGTAATTCCGTAAGGCACACAAATCATGACATTCGGCTTCTTCCATGAACCGCCTGCCGCTTTTGTTGCTTCTTTCATATAATGCTCGATCATTGCAGTCGTTGTTTCAAAGTCTGCAATCACTCCGTCTTTCATCGGGCGGGTTGCCACGATGGATCCCGGAGTACGTCCAATCATATTTTTAGCAGCGCTTCCGACTGCTACGATTTCATTTGTCACAGTATTTTTTGCTACAACGGAAGGTTCCCGAAGCACAATACCTTTACCTTTGATAAATACTAGTGTATTGGCTGTTCCCAGGTCGATTCCTACGTCTTTCGTTCCAATTCCAAACAAATTATTTCTTCCTTTCTGCATAACCGTCAACGGCCTTCTTAAAAGCATACACCACATTATAACGGAAAGGTAACTAAATTTACAGCAGAGCCTCGCGAGAATCTCAAAAACACGAAAAAAGAGACCGATTTCCCAGTCTCTCAGATGCATCTTACAGTCTAACGACACGTTCAAATATAGCCCTTATCCTTCAAACTGATGAATTTCTGATCGCCGATAATTATATGATCCAGCACGTCGATCCCCATAATCGAACCGGCTTCCATCAAACGCTTCGTTACTTCAATATCCTCTCTAGATGGCGTAGTATCACCACTTGGATGATTATGGGAAATTATCATCGAAGCAGCAGAACGTTTGAACGCTTCACGAAACACTTCCCTCGGATGAACGATACTGGAATTCAGACTACCGATGAAAATGGTCTGTTTATGAAGCACTTCGTTTTTTACATTGAGGAATAAAACGACGAAATGTTCCTGGTTCAGCGAAGACATATCGGTCATTAAGTAGTTTGCTGCATCTTCAGGCGAGCGGATCTTATAACGATCCTGCGGCGACGTCCGGTACAGCCGCTTGCCGAGCTCTGCTGCAGCCAAAATATGTACGGCTTTCGCTTCGCCTATTCCTTTAATTTCCGTCATTTCTCCCACCGTCATTCCGATTAAATCCTGCAGACGGTCAACTGTCGATAATACCCGGTTAGCGAGCACAAGTACGGACTCGGAACGCGTCCCTGTCCTCAGTAAAATGGCCAGCAGCTCTTGATTCGAGAGACTCCCGGCCCCCTCCCGAATCAATCTTTCCCTTGGCCTGTCCGCCAAATGAACATCGCGGATCATCATTTGCGGCGCTAAATCAAGTGGCATGCTTTGCGGCACCTGCTTCCAGCACGACTAACTCTTCCTGACGCAGACGTTCAATTAATTGAGCGATCGGCAGCCCGACTATATTCTGATATTCTCCTACGATTGATTCGACAAACAGCATACCCTCCGTCTGGATACCGTATGCTCCGGCTTTATCAGCCGCATCACCGGACCGGACATACTCTTCAACAAGTTCGAGATCAAGTGTCCGAAACTTCACTTGTGACAAGCTGGAAAGCTGAATCTTTTTACCTTTTGTTAACACAGTCACGCCTGTAATCACTTCATGGATCTGTCCTGACAGCTCCATAAGAAATTCAACTGCCTGCGCATCGTTTACAGGCTTCGGATACAAACTGCCGTTTCTCACTACGATAGTGTCTGCTGCAATGACGATAGAGCCCGGCGCATCTGCAAACACTGCATCTGCCTTCTTTTCGGATAAACGCACCGCGTAGAGATGAGGCTCTTTCGGCGTATAGGGCAGATCCTCATCTGCGTAACTGGGTTTCACTGTAAAATCTAAGCCTGCGAGTTTCAGCAGTTCTTTGCGTCTCGGTGATGAAGATGCGAGAACGATTGGTTTGGTACTGATGAATTTCATTGGGAAAACCTCCTTTTTTACCAGTGTACGCGATTGGAGGCGTTTTGAAAAAGAATGAAAAATGAATTTTCCTTACAAAATCGAATCAAAATTGAATTTTGAAGCATGGATCCTGACTTGTATAATGTGCCAGCAAATGGAGTCTGGCTATGGATGAGTCCTTGGTAAATGCGGAGATTGCAGTAATTTTCTTTTGTAAGTCCGATTCTTTTTTCTCTTTCTGATCTTTCGATAAATCAATTTTCGACAGATCGTCAGCGAAAAGAGCTTTTTCTACTTGTTTACTGTCTGCAGTCTTACAAGTACCCGGTGCCAGCTGAATTTTCTTCTTAAATGCATCCTCCCCTTCTTTTAACACGACTTGACTCTCTTCCAGCCAGACAGCCCCCCATATATAGAACTGATCGCTCACCTGCACGATAGACGTGTTGGCCAGCGAAGGATTTTCCGCTGCAAAATCCGCTGCAGACTCTTTGCTTGAAAAAACGCCATGCTGTTTGACGAACATCGTAATCGCCTCACCGTCAGCCGCCTTTTCATCTTCACCGTTTTCTGTGCCCGGTCCGGAAGTTGTGACCGTTTTATCAGGTGCTGCCCCTTTTCCTCCTGTACTGAAAATCGTCAGCCCGATGACGAGTATAGCGGCAAGTCCTATGCCCACTCCTTGAATCATTGCTCGTATCACTGTGAATTTTGAATAAGACCTGCGAAAATTCATTTGCGTTCACTCCACTTTTTTCTCCACTTTACCAAAGCGAACATGAAAAAGGACAAGACTCTTGTCGTCTTGTCCTAGAATATTTTCTGTTTTAATTCAACAAATCAGTATACCATCCGACAAGCTGCGCTCCATAAAAATACGCGATGAGGGCAGCGACTGCGATTGACGGACCGAATGGGACTGGTGTTTTACGGCCTTGCTTCGTTCGTTTCAGGAAGATTATGCCCACTATCGCGCCTATTAATGAAGCTAAAAATAGAGTGAACAATGTTTGTATGGTGCCAAGCACTAAACCTATGACAAGGAACAGCTTAATATCCCCGCCGCCCATGCCGCCGTTCGACACGATTGCGATGAGCAGCAGGACGCCGAAGCCGACTGCAGCACCGAGCAGACTGTCCCACCAGGGCGTCAGCGGGCTGAATACTCGTAATATAAAAATCGCGAGACCAAACGGCAGCAGGATTTTATTCGGAATCAGCATGTATTTCAAGTCTGATACTGTCAAAATGACGAGCATGGAAATGAAAAGTAAGGCGACTGCGAGTTCGAGCTGGAAACCAAAGTGTAAATACGCAGCAACGAACAGTACGCCTGTAATCAGTTCTATCAGCGGATAGATTGCGCTGATCTTCTCCCCGCAGCCCCGGCACTTGCCTTTCAGGAAGACGAAGGAGAATACGGGCACCAGATCCACAAGCGTCAGCCGGCGGTCGCACGTTGTACAGTGTGAAGGCGGCGAGACAATGGATTCTTTTACTGGTATACGTAAGCCGACCACGTTGAAAAACGAGCCAAACGTGATGCCGTAGAGGAAGAAAAAACTGCCGATCACCCATTCCATAGACTGCCTCCTACTCCGTCTTCTCGTCGCCGGTCATTTTGTTGATTGTTGTCGGGTCTTCTTTTGAGGCTGCCGGCGGTGCGTCCAATTTCGGCGCTTCATTTTGCAGGTTTTCAAGATCTGGCCGGAAATAGGCATTGAACGAGATCACCAGCTCCATCGGACCCACTTCTGAATCCTCTTCTGTTTTTTCGGCGGTCGCTTTAAACTGGATGGTTTCGACATTTAGAATGCGGCGTGTCTCTTCCAATTCATAAATGAATGTCTCGACTTCTTCATAGGTATTTGCAAGCAGCTCGACCTCCATAAGAACAGTTTCCAGATTCTGTACCTCTTCCGGCATCGTTTCAATCGCCGGCAGCTCTTTGGTGAACGACACATTCGTCACTTGGCTGCCCGACTTCACTTCTGCTTTCTCTATCTGCAGAAGCAGTCCGTCTTCGAGTGGAATGACCGGGACTTTCTGCTGCAACGGCTGGGAAGTGAATGTTTCTTCTGCATCCTTATTCGCTAGCTGCTTCTGCAGCGCAAACAGTGCATCCCGTTCCGTCGACAGCTGCAAAGCCGCCTGATCCTTCTGTTCCTTAGAAGGCAGATACAGCGTATAAACTGAATAAAAGATAAGTGAAATCAGAAAAATAGAAGCCAGGACAACGAGTCCGATTTCCATTTGGCGTTTAGTAAAATACTTACTCATTTGAAACGCCTCCTTCTGTTTCGTTCTCAACAGGCAGCTGTTCGTCCGGCGCCGGCTCTTCATCTGCAGACTGATCTTCTTCAACCGGTGTTTCTTCTGCGGGCTCGTCAATGGCGTCCGGATCAACGACCGCATCAGTCTCTGCCAGATTCCGCTCATCGAGGAACTGGACAAAGTAGCGGGCCGTATATCTCGGCAGCACATTCGAATCCAAGTCTTCCTCTTCCAGTTCTTCTGTTTCCACTTGTTCAAACGTCGCAGCTGTAACCAGGGAAGAAGCCTTCATCCGCGTTAAATAATGGGCCGCTTCTGCCATATCGTCGAACTGCACATCAAATGTTGCTTCATTGGGCGCGGTGAATGTGAATTCTAAAAAAAATCCGCGATCCGGCAAAGCTTGTACAAGTTCCTGGATGAGCGGCACAGTCTTATACTGATAGCCCTCCAGCCATTCGACTGTATTCGCCAAATCTGCTTTATCCTGTCCGAACTCAGACGGTCGCAACTGCGACGTGATGGCTTCCTCTTGTTTCTGAATCTCAAAAGTCTGCGCTTGCAGCGATTGGGCTTCTTCGTCATTTTTTGCAGCAAGCCAAAACAGAACGGCCCAGCTGACGAGCGCGAGCACCAAAATGCCCACCGCAATCCACAGCCACGTGGTCCGTTCCTTGATTTTCTCAGGAAGGAGGTTAATATCGACCAGCATATGTACTTACACCTCTTCCTTCAGCGCCAGGCCAACCGCCCGGTGATACTCCGCGGAAATAAACGAGCCATCCGCGCACCGAATCGGTTCCTTAACGAGCGGAAAAGCTTCAATCGCCAGACGTTCTTTGACCAGCTGCAAGAGCTCGTCCTGCTGGCCGTATGTACCATTCCATACTAAATGCGTAATGGTTGCTTCATTCTCCGCCAAATTAAATCGATAGAAATTCGCCAATTTCTCTAGCTCCATAACGATGGTGGTCGGTTCGACTTGATGTTCATTGATCTCTTCACCTGTCGTCAGACTGAGCGGGATTTCAAGCTCCATCGAACGGATGAACAGCGGAAAGTGACTGTAGAAAATCGACACCGTCAGACTGCGACCCCGTAAATCAGCGAGGAGTATGTGCTCTTCCCCGGTGAATTGATATTCTTTAAACGCCAGCCGATAAAGAGACAGCGGCGCAATGTCCGCCACGACTGGGACCATTTTCGCTGATTCCAGCGCGTCTTCATACGCCTGCATGACACTTTCTTTTGATGCAATCAGAATTGCTTCATGCTGTGCGGCATTCGCTGTGTACGGTACGACATCGAACACCGGATCGTCGAATGGAAGATAGATGGTGGAGCCGATTTCAATGAAAAAATGGCCTTTCAGCTCTTCGTCTTCTACGGTGTCCGGGTAGGCGACACGGCGGATGATGACATAGGCGTCAGGCGCTAGGAATGCTACATCTCGCTTCGCCAGTCCCCATTCAGCCGCAGCCTCAGTCAGAACCTGTTTAAGAGCCGCCTCGTCGGTAATCCGTCCTTCTTCCAGGACATTCGCCGGAATTGCGATTTCCTGAGCCGTATCAAGCACCAGCGGGTCATGCGTTTTGATACGCACATAGCGCACCGCGTCGTCTTCGATAGTCAAAGAATGCGTGCGCTTTCTTCGTCCCATGAACGGCGATATGGTATCTGAAAGCTTCGATAGAATGGACATACGGCGATTCCCTCCGGACAGCAGGCTGAAAGTGAATCAGGCGGCTGATTAGTTATTTTAAGTATAGCAAACAGAGATGTATAAGGAAAGATTCATAGGGTAAATTGCTTATTTTCATCGTAATTTATAAAATATTATTCGGCTCCTTCCATTTGACCACAAGGGACTGTTCCTACAACCAATTCTTTGTCACTGTCCTCGATCATTTTTCGAGTCGCTTTCTTGAATAAAATTTTATTCTTGCCTGCATCAGCGTTCCCGCAGATCCAAGTGGGGTTTGCATCCGCCACATAGAGTGAGTTGTTTCCGAGTCCTTCACCTTCTAGAAAACCTTCTTCGATAAGTGTTGGCACACCGACTGACTTTATATAACCTTTCGGGTCTTCGTAATCAACAAAATACAATTCAGCAGCTTCTATAATACTTACAGCATTTGATTTTTCCGCTTTAATCTTTGAATTCTCAATGATGTTTGCTATCGCAGGAATGGCTATAGCACCGATAATTCCCAGAATGACAATAACAGCAAGAAGTTCGATAAGTGTTAGGCCATCAAAATCTTTTAGTCTTTTTTTCATACTATCTCTCCTCGTATGATTGAATGTCGATGATACTAGTTACTTATCTGTTCCTTGATTGCTGTTTTATCAAACATTGGCTAATAAGATTCAAAAAGGCTCTGAAGATATAATTCACTTCAGAGCCAAGTTATTGCTTACTATCATTTTGTTTGAATTGTGTTCAAATTGTTTGGGGACCTGGTACCTCAAGTTCAATTAGTTGTTTCACCAGTAGCACCGCTTCTATTAACTTTAACACCATCACCGCCATCTTTAACCTTCGCATTATCTATCATTTTATTAGTTGCTTCAGTAAATTCAACACTAACCCCTTTTTTAACAGCTGTCCCGCTAATAGTATTACCTGTAGCAACTTTTTTTACAGTTACATTTTCAGCATTTTCTGGGAAACCACCAGCATCAGTGATGAACTCTGCAGTGGTTAATTCCTTTAATGTTACTTGGCTAGCATCACTATTTTCAGTAAAATATAAATTTCCTGCTGACAAAACATTCTGCCCATCAGCCTTTAAAGCATTAACCTTCGAATTCGTAATAATATTCCCAATAGCCGGCACCGCAATCGCCGCGATAATCCCCAAAATAACAATTACCGCCAGTAACTCAACCAACGTCAAACCTTTTTCATTTTTTAATTTATTCTGCAGAAACTTTTTCATATAGTTTCCTCCTCTATGTTTTT